>NZ_VPCK01000014.1:0-63753 GCF_013418255.1 Acinetobacter sp. YH12155 | reverse complement strand
GATGGGAGAGCATGTTCAAGAGTGGATTCTAAATGTTCAGATAAAGACATAAAAAAATGAGCGTATTTACATACACTCATTTTTACTACATTTTACTAAAATTTGCTTAACTGACTGGCATTACCCGTAAGGGGATTTTTTATGGCAGCGATGCTTAAGGATGTAACTGCTTATTGTTCCGGTATATCGCACTGGTCATCCTGACATTGCGCGCCGTTGTCTGTAGGTGTTTCCAAAGCTTTTTTCAGCACCTGTTCAAACACTTCCCGTGGCTGGGCACCGGCTAAAGCAACGCGCTGGTCAAATACAAAAAAGGGTACGCCCGTCACTTTAAGCTGATCACGTGCTACATCCTGATCAAATTTCACAAAATCGGCATAGGCATCGGAATCGAGCACATCATCGACTTCCACCGGGTTTAAACCGATACGTGCAGCGACATCTTCCAGCGTTTCGCGTTCGCCAATGGCCAGACCTTGGGTCATATAGCTGTAGAAAAAAGCCTCTTTGGCTTCATTGCCCAAGCCTTTGCTTTGCGCCAGATGAATCAGACGGTGGGCATTCAAGGTATTGCCGGAATTGGCCTGTTCCCAGTTAAACTGGATGCCTTCTTCAGCAGCCATGCTGGCAATATTGCGCTGCATGTCTTCTACTTCTGCCAGGGTACGGCCATATTTTTGTGCCAGACGTTCAGAGTTGGAAATTTCCTGACGTTCCGGTGCCTCCGGGTCAAGCTGGAAGCTGTGCCAGTGCACCTCAAGTTCTACGCCGACCTGTGCTGCCGCGGCTTCAAGACGTTTTTTGCCGATATAACAGAAAGGGCAGACCACATCGGACCAGATATCTACACGCATGAATATTCTCTTTGCCTTGTTTTCAACTATTGATGGGGATGATTTGCCTGAATTAAAGCCGAGATGGGTACTTTGCCGCCAGCAAACCGTATTTTTCATCCTCATCACTTTATATTTTTTGAAAATAAGCTAAACGATAAAAAATTAGCTGAATAAAATAAATCACTTAAGTCATTTTTATTGTTTGATCTTTTGTGTGCTTTGTTGAATAATTTTGTCTAAAAAACAGGCGATACAACAACAAAGCGTTATGATAACGAGAAATACAACAAGAGGACAGGATATGCGACGTATAGTGTGGATCATCGTCCTCGTGACCTGTGCCGTGTTTGGATTGATGTTTTATCAATATCAGGCACAACAAAAAGAACTGACCCAATTACACGAATATCAGAACGTACTGTATGACAAGGCCGAGCAGATTTATGTACAGGCGCAGGATTGGTCGACCCCGATTCAGGTTGATCCGTCCGATCCGCGTTTAAGCGGTGATTATGCCCTGATGGCTGAATTTGTGATTAGCCATCTGGTGCAAAGTGCCGAAGCGCGTAACAGCTATTTACGTGAGCTGAAAGCGCTGCAATGGGATCAGTTTCTGGATATTAAACGCCTGAATGAAGATAAAAAACAGGACTATGCCGAAACTGAAGCGATGCTGTCACAGGTCAAAGCCATGATGGAGCTGTATCAGGAGCATCTGACTGAACATGAAGCTCAGGCGCTGGCCCAAATTGAAGAATTACCGATTAAATCGCATCTACGCCGTCAGTTAAGTGAATCTCTGCTGGAAAGCCGCCAGAATGATGAAGGCACAGTGCTGTTTGAGCTGGAAAAACAGAGCCTGAGTCAGGCCTATGTGCTGCTTGGGATTCTAAAAAATAATCGCTGGGAAATGAAAAACAACCTGTTTATGTTCTATGAAGATGCAGGCCTGAAACAGTTTAATCAGGCCTATCAGGACATGCTCAAGCTGAATCAGCAAATGCAGGAGATTACCCAGGCGCATCAGCAGGCATTGGCTGAAAAACTGTAAGTAACAGCTCAACTTCTTGCACCTGTTTTAAGCCAAAGCTTAATACTGCCCCAACACCGTCATGGGGCAGTATCGGCAGATGCAAGGTGCATTCTTAATGATCACCTGGCCACAGGCTCAGGACATATTTTAGTGCTGCTGCTGGCCGCGATGGCTGTGAAAATGCACTGTGAGTGTACAGCCTCTAGCGCTTTTTAAGGGTGTGGATGGCTACGAGTTATATACATGGACAGCATCGTGCGTGATCCATTTAAAAAGAGGAAAAGAATAAAATTATGAATGAAAAAATATTGGTATAAGTAATTGATAAAATTTTAAAATTTAAGAAATTATCTTTCTATTCTTTCTTGTTTTTAACTAGTTCATCTCCTCCTCATGTTGGTGCCGATTTACCAGCAAAATCCGGCAGATTTTTTAAAATGGCATAGTAATTGCTCCAATCCCGCAGGAAGCGCGCTTGTTTGTAACATGCAGGCAAGGGCCAGTATATTTTTAAAGGATGGCTTCAGAGAAAAGCATCACTCAGCTGCGGCGTGGGGCTACACATGACAACGAGCAAACAGAATATTTCGCCCGAAGATGAATTTTTAGGGACAGGAAAAAGCCTGACTTATGGCTTACAGCATGTATTAACCATGTATGGCGGTATTGTGGCGCCGCCATTGATTGTTGGCACAGCGGCCGGTTTAACTGCTGCGCAAATCGGGATTTTGATTACTGCTTCATTATTTATGGGTGGACTGGCGACTTTGTTACAGACCTTGGGCGTGAAATATTTCGGGGCACGCTTGCCACTGGTGCAAGGCGTGTCCTTTGCCGGCGTGGCCACCATGGTGGGTATTGCCACCACGGGTGGCGGTTTTAATGCCATTCTGGGCGCGGTGATTGCCTCCTCCTTAATCGGGTTATTGCTAGCGCCGTTTTTTGCCAAGATTATCCGTTTTTTCCCACCGGTGGTGACCGGCTGTGTGATTACCATCATCGGCCTGTCTTTATTGCCGGTGGCCGTGCGCTGGATTATGGGTGGCAATAGCAATGCAGCTGACTGGGGTTCTATGCAAAATATTGGTCTGGCCGCCATGACCCTGGGGATTTTGCTGCTTCTAAGCCGTTTTGGTTCTGAAACCATTCGCCGTACCGGAATTTTACTGGCAATTCTGATCGGTTCGATTCTGGCCTATGCCTTGGGTTTTGGCGATTTTTCCAAAGTGGGCGAGGGTGCCTGGTTTGCCTTTCCTGACTTTTTAGCCTTTGGCGCACCAACTTTTCATCTGTCTGCAATTCTGGCCATGACCATTGTGATGGTGGTGGTGTTAACTGAAACCACGGCCGATATTATTGCGGTGGGGGATATTGTCGGTGCCAAAGTCGATGACAAGCGTATTGCCAATGGCTTGCGCGCCGATATGATTTCCTCTGCAGTAGCGCCCTTCTTTGGCACCTTTATGCAAAGTGCTTTTGCCCAGAACGTCGGACTGGTGGCGATCACGGGCGTGAAAAGCCGTTTTGTGGTAGCTGCCGGTGGCCTGATTCTGGTGATCTTGGGCTTGCTGCCGATTATGGGCCGTCTTATTGCTTCCATTCCTACGCCGGTATTAGGTGGTGCGGGTCTGGTCTTATTTGGTACGGTAGCGGCCAGTGGGATTCGTACCTTATCTAAACTGGACTATAGCGATCAGAAGAATCTGATTATTGTCGCGACGTCTCTGGCTGCCGGGATGATTCCAATTATTGATCATTCTTTCTATGCCCAGTTTCCAACCTGGTTTAAAACCCTGTTCCATTCGGGCATTAGCTCGACCTGTGTGATGGCAATTTTCCTGAATATCCTGTTTAACCATCTTCATTTTGGTAAAAAGACAGCAGTTGAGCCAGTGTTAACCACAGTGGCCAAGCCGGAACATTAAGGCGATGAGCTGAAGCTTGCTTCAGTCGTGATTGAGATGCAATTTAAAAACGCCCGATGTAGCACATGGGGCGTTTTTATTAAGTGATTTCTGCGAATATAAAAAACCCCCCGCATTAAGCGGGGGTTTTTTTATCTTGGTATTTAAAGATTAAACACGTTCGATAATCGTCGCGATACCTTGGCCCAAACCAATACACATAGTCGCTAAACCGATTTGTGTATCTTGCTGTTCCATCACGTTAAGCAGTGTCGTGGTGATACGTGCACCCGAACAACCCAATGGGTGACCCAATGCAATTGCACCACCGTTCAGGTTAACGCGGTCTTGCTGGTCATAAATACCCAAGCCTTTCAGTACAGACAGACCTTGTGCAGCAAATGCTTCATTCAGCTCGAAGGTTTGAATGTCAGCAATCGACAAGCCAGCGCGTTTCAGGGCTTTTTGCGTTGCTGGTACTGGACCATAACCCATAATCGCCGCATCACAGCCGGCAACCGCCATTGAACGAATCACGGCACGTGGTTTCAGACCCAAAGCCTGCGCACGCTCATAAGACATCAACAGCATGGCCGATGCACCATCAGAGAGGGCAGATGAAGTTGCTGCTGTTACAGAACCGCCTTTCGGATCGAACACTGGGCGTAATGCCTTGAATGCGTCTAGGTTAGCATCTGGACGAATCACTTCATCCACATCGCATAGCTGCAATTTGCCTTCAGCATCATGACCTTCAATACCGACGATTTCATTCTTGAAACGGCCTTCTTGGGTCGCAGCCCAGGCGCGGCGGTGAGATTCCACACCAAACGCATCCTGTTCTTCACGGCTAATGCCGTTCATACGACCCAGCATTTCTGCCGTTAAGCCCATCATGTTAGATGCTTTGGCATAGTATTTAGAGGCTTCAGGGTTCAGGTCGATGCCGTGCATCATGCCCACATGGCCCATATGCTCAACACCACCAATAATGAAAATATCACCCTGGTTAGTGGCAATTTGCGCCGCTGCAGTATGAATCGCCTGCATCGATGAACCACATAAACGGTTCACGGTTTGACCCGCCACAGTTTTTGGCAGTTCAGCCAGTAACGCAATGTTACGGCCAATGTTCATACCTTGTTCCAGAGTCTGGTTGACACAGCCCCAGATTACGTCTTCAACTTCGTTGACATCAAATTGGTTACGAGCAACTAAAGCGCGAACCAGCTCCGCAGACATGCTGTCAGCACGTACATTGCGGAACATACCGTTTTTGCTTTTGCCCATGGCAGTACGTACGCCATCAACAATCACAACGTCACGTGGATTTAAAGTAGCCATTCACGTCGCTCCTTAACCGTAGAATTTCTTGTTGTTTTCAGCCATGTCACGCAGCATTTGCGGCGCTTCATATGCTTTACCTAAGTGCGCATATTTATCGCAAAGCGCAACATACTCAGCCACACCTGTCTGGTCGATGTAACGGCATGGACCACCACGGAATGGAGGGAAGCCTACACCCATGATCATCGCCATATCGGCTTCAGATGGTGTTGCGACAATGTTGTCTTCCAGGCAACGAACCGTTTCGTTACAGAAAGCCAGCATCATACGGTCAATGATTTCTTGTGGATCAAACTCGCGTTTTTCACCAGTCACCACGCCTGCAATTAACTCATAAGCAGTTGGATCAACGGTCTTGGCTTTTTTGCCTTTGCGATCCAATTCATATTTATAGAAACCGACATCGTTCTTTTGACCCAGACGCTGGTTTTCATACATCACCTGGATTGAGCCTTTGTAGTCTGGCTTCATACGGTCCGGGAAGCCTTCTGCCATCACTTCTGCGCCGTGAACGCCAGTGTCGATACCAACCACGTCCATCAGGTAAGCAGGACCCATTGGCCAGCCGAATTTTTCCATGACTTTGTCGATTTGCTGGAAGTCCGCACCATCTTTCAGTAACAGATCAAATGCACCGAAGTAAGGGAACAAGACGCGGTTCACCAGGAAGCCTGGGCAGTCATTGACCACGATTGGGGTTTTACCCATTTTCTGTGCAAGAACAACCGTTGTCGCAATGGCTTCAGCAGAAGTTTTCTCACCACGGATCACTTCTACCAGTGGCATCATATGTACCGGGTTAAAGAAGTGCATACCCACGAAGTTTTCTGGACGTTCCAGGTTTTCAGCCAGACGCGTGATTGAAATTGTAGACGTATTAGAAGCAATGATCGTATTTTCACGAACTTTGGCTTCAGTTTCTTTCAGTACGATGCCTTTGACTTTTGGATTTTCAGTCACAGCTTCAATCACGATGTCGACTTCTTTAAACTCGTCATAGCTTAAAGTCGGGCGGATACGTGCCAGGGTTTCACCCATTTGCGCCGGTTTCATCTTCTTGCGTTCAACCTGCTTGGTCAGCAGTTTGTTTGCTTCAGACATACCTAAGGCCAGTTGCGGGTTACCAATGTCTTTCATGATAATTGGTGTGCCTTTGCTTGCCGCCTGGTAAGCAATACCACCACCCATAATCCCGGCACCTAAAACAGCGGCCTGGTTAACAGGATGAGCACCTTTTTCATGTTTTTTTGAAGTTTTCTTTACGACCTGGTCGTTCAGGAACAGACCAATTAAGGCACCCGCTTGTGGGGTGACCGCAGCTTTGGCAAAACCTTCCGCTTCTGCTTTTAGGGCATCATTACGGCTCAGGCCAGCGCCGGCTTGTAATGAATCGAGTAACAGTTTTGGTGCCGGATATTGAGCCGGATTGGCTTTGGCCAGTACCGCACCTTTGGCTGTGTTGAACGCCATCATCTGTTCCAGCGGGTTCAATTTCACCGGATCGAGTTTTTCCTGACGCTTGGCTTTCCAGTCCAGACGGCCAGCTGCTGCCTGTTTAGCCAGATCAACCGCTGCTTCAGTCAGTTTGTCTGCGGCAACAACGGCATCTACTGCACCATCTTTTAATGCTGCGGCTGGTTTTTTCGGATTGGCCATTGCCATCCATTCCACCGCATTGTCGATCCCGATTAAACGGCTTAAACGTACTGTACCACCAAAGCCCGGGAAAATTCCCAGTTTGATTTCTGGCAGGCCGACTTGCGCCTGTTCGGACATGACACGGTAGTCACAGACCAGACACATTTCAAAACCGCCACCCAGCGCCATACCATTAATGGCAGCCACTTTAGGAATATCTAAATCTTCAAAGCTGTTGAAGATGTCGTGAACAGGCAAGGCCCATTCTACAATTGCTTGTTCGCCTTGTGCGAAGTTTTCACCAAACTCAGTGATATCTGCACCCACGATGAAGGTCGATTTACCTGAAGTGACCACCAAGCCTTTAATTTCACTATTGGCTTTGACAGCGTCAATTGCAGCTTTAAAATCTTCAATCGTTGCACGGTTAAATTTGTTGACCGACTCACCTTGTAAGTCAAAGCGGAATTCTGCAATTCCGTCCGAAAGCATTTGGACGGTAATGGCATTGCCAGCGTGGATCATGCCTGATCTCCTTTATTTTGGAGGATTTCTAAGTTGATGTTGTGAAGCGAGTGTGCATTTCCCGCACACTTCTATGCCTCGCTAATCTTACGATAACTATATCGAAAAAGAACATAACAAGTTGTATCAAGCCGTGACGCTAGGGTCATCAATTTTTCTATGCCCAATCAAGGTCTTGTTCCCTTTCTTCTCCTGCTTATTTCGCTTAAAAGCCAATGAAGTACTTGTTTCGGTTTTACTTTTTTGGCGCAGTTGCCCTCTGTTTATAACGGAAAAAGCTGGCGCTGCCCATGCCGGAGTTGTGGTGTTTTGGTCAAAAAAGTCAATTCGTGTGAATGGGCAGGGCAGTACAGGTACCTGAACAGCGCCAGTTTTGCAACGCTGTGTCTTAAACGACCGGCTGATTGGCCTGGCTAAATTTGTTATGCTCGCCGATATTTTGGCTTGTCTGTCGTACCTGTACAGGGCGGCAATTTCCCGGATGTTGCTATGCTTAAGTGGATTATTCTGGCCATCTTTGTCATTTCAGCGTTTTATATCCAGCAACGCGGCAAAGTTCGGCATTCGTTTTATCGTCAGTTCTTTGACCATTCGACCCTGTTCGCCCCGATTAATTTTCTGATGTACCGTTTTTCACGCGTACCGAATCAGCCCTACATCGACACCCAGCATTTTCAGGATTTAAAAGTGCTGGATGAACATTGGGAGATGATTCGCGATGAGGCCAAAGCGCTGTATGAACAAGGCGGCATCAAGGCCTCCAGCAAATATGATGATCTGGGGTTTAACTCTTTCTTTAAAACCGGCTGGAAACGCTTTTACCTGAAATGGTATGACACCGCGCATCCTTCTGCGGCCGAGCTGTGCCCGAAAACCACGGCTTTATTAAAAACCTTGCCAAGTATTAAAGCGGCAATGTTTACCGAACTGGCACCGGACAGCCGCCTGGTCCGGCATCGCGATCCTTATGCCGGTTCGCTGCGTTATCATTTGGGCTTAATGACCCCGAATGATGAGCGCTGTTTTATTGATGTCGATGGCCAGCGCTATTCATGGCGTGATGGTGAAAGTGTGGTATTTGATGAAACCTATATTCACTATGCTGAAAATGGCACTACGCAAAACCGGATTATTTTCTTTGCCGATGTCGAGCGGCCGTTAACTACCCGTTGGATGCAAAAGTTTAATCACTGGTTTGGTAAAAAGGTGATGACGGCAGCCAGCTCGCCCAATGAAGTTGGCGATCGTACCGGCGGCCTGAATAAAGTCTTTGCCTATGTTTATCAGATCCGGATTCAGGCCAAGGCCCTGAAAGCTAGAAACCGGACCCTGTATTACATTTTAAAATGGGTGCTGATGCTGGGGCTATTCTTCCTGATTTTTATCCGGCCTTATCTGTTTTAAGATGACATGCTGATCTTTTGCACTCCAACCCAAACGCCCACATGGGCGTTTTTTTCTGCACGGCCGAATACAGCAGCCCCCATAAATTTTGTGTAAGATACAGACAGTAAAGGGGAAAATAATGCAGAAATTTCGTTCCAAAATTGACTGGTGGGTGCTGGCTTTTCTGATCTGTATGACTGGGCTGCTGGTGCAATTGTTGCTGACCATGCAGGCCAAAGGTACCATGCAAGCGTATCCGGTGCATACTGCGGTGTATCTGCTGACCATTGTGGTGATCTGGTGGCCGGTGTGGAATACCCGCTATCGTGTGAGCGAAGACTGCCTGACCATCCGCTGCCTGTTTTTAAGCTGGCGCATCCCATTGGCGCAGATTCAAAAAGTATCATCGACCAATAACTCGGTGGCATCTCCGGCCATGTCCTTAAAACGCTTAAAGATTGACTATCAGCAAGATGGCGTGAACAAGTTTGTGCTGGTGTCGCCGCGGCATCCGGAGCAATTCTGCGCCGCGATTAAACAGCCTTTATCGTCCTGATTCAGTGCTGGTCGCTGGGTCCGGCTGAATCAACAGCTGCTGATCCTGACAGTCCAGACACAGACTAAGCTGCTCTGGATGACTGAGGAAATACAGCGCCAGAATCGGTTCCAGTTCGGTGCGCATGCGGCGGCCCAAATGCCGGGCGCCATAGCGAATATCATGTCCTTGATAAAAATAAGCCTTGGCGGCATCGGTCAGCTGTACCTGACGCTTCTGATGCTGCAGGCGTTTGTTCAGTTTTTCCAGTTCAATCTCGACCAGTTGCGGCAGGGCATTTTCCTGGACCGGCGCATAATGCAGGGTCCGGTCAATCCGGTTGAGAAATTCCGGATCAAAACGGCGCTGCATCACCTTTTCAATAATCTGTCTGGCCGGCAGACGTTTTAGACAGAGGTCCTGCATTTTTTTCGGGAACAGATTCAGCTTGTCCAGATATTGCTGCGCAGCTTGGGCACCGACATTACTGGTCATGAAAATCATGCAATTGCGAAAGTCGATGGTTTTGGTGCCAGAAGTCAGGGTCAGTTTGCCGGTGTCCAGCACATTCATTAGCCCGCGCAGTACTTCAGTCGAGGCTTTTTCCAGTTCATCAAACAGTACAATGCCGGGGCGGGTGTGACTGCCTGCAATCGCAGTTTCATCAAACAGGCTATGGCCTTCTTTGGAGCCAACATAGCCCGGCGGTGCACCGGTGAGTGCTGCTGCATAATGTTCCTGTGCCAGCGTGTTCATATCAATCCGGCAAAAAGCATCCGGGCGGCCATAAATCGCTTCACTGATCAGCCGGACAGTTTCAGTTTTACCGACGCCAGTTGGCCCCAGCATTAGCGTCACTGACAGCGGACGTTCCGGGCTGGAAAAATCTGCCTTGACCACATGCAGCATTTTTTCAATTTCATTTAAGGCTGCGTCCTGTCCAATAATCCGGGTTCTAAGCAGCTGCATCACTTCACGTGGTTCAAAATGAAAGCGCGGTTTGCCAATCAGGCGGTCTTTTTCCGATGCCGCATGCATTGAGGTGGCCGGCTGAATAATATGCATGGCAGAGTGGGCGGTGTGCATAAACTGAATCCTGAACGGGACAAGCTGTTCAGCATAGCAAAATTTGCCTGTGGCACTAAGACTTTGTAGCAATCATGTCATTTCTGCCGGCATGCTTGCGCGGCAATGCTTGAAAATAGCAGAATCACCATCACATCATGCTAGAGCAGACGAGATCGATAAATAGGCTGAATGTGAACGAAAACGCACGCGAACATATTGTCAAAATTCTGGCCAATATGACCACCTTGCCCGGTATTTACCGCATGCTGGGTAAAGATGGGGAACTGTTATATGTGGGCAAGGCCAAGAATCTTAAAAATCGCGTGTCCAGCTATTTCGTAAAAACCATCGAACATCCGAAAACCCAGGCGCTGGTGGCGCGGATTTATGATATTGAAACGCTGGTGGTACGCTCTGAAACCGAAGCCTTGCTGCTGGAACAGAACCTGATCAAGCTGCATCGGCCGCCGTATAACATCATGCTGCGCGATGACAAATCTTATGTCTATATTTTTGTCTCCAGTGACAAGCCTTATCCGCGGATTGCCAGTGGCCGTGGCAAAGGCAAGCATCAGGTCGGTAAATTTTTCGGGCCTTATCCAAGTGCCTACAACGCCCGCGATACTTTAATCGTGCTGCAAAAGCTGTTTAATGTGCGCCAGTGCGAAAACAGCTATTTTTCCCAGCGCAAACGTCCCTGCCTGCAATATCAGATCAAACGCTGTTCGGCGCCTTGTGTCGGGCTGATTTCACCGGAAGCCTACCAGGAAGATGTGCAGAACTCGATCCGCTTTTTACAGGGCGATACCCGTGAACTGAATCAGGAACTGATTGCCAAAATGGAAGCCGCGGCGGAAGCACTGGAGTTTGAAAAAGCGGTGTTTTATCGGGACCGGATGGCCTTGCTGCGCGATGTACAGGCACAACAGGCCATTTATAAGGTCAAAGGCGAAGCCGATATTCTGGCAATTGCCTATCAGGCCGGGGTGACCTGTGTGCAGATTATGCATGTGCGCAATGGCAAGATGCTGGGCGGGAAAAGCTATTTCCCGGATATGCTCGGAGATGATCAGGGCCAGATGTTGTCCGATTTTATCGCCAACTTCTATTTTCAGGTCGCCGATGAAGTACCGGCCGAGCTGATTGTGAATGTGGAACTGCCAGATGTCAAAGAGCTGGAGCAGGCGCTACAGCAGCAGTTTCAGCAGAAAGTCCAGATCAAGCACAAAGTCCGCGAAACCCGGGCCGAATGGCAAGAACTGGCACAAATGAACGTGCAACACGCGATTAAAGGCAAGCTGGCCAATCACTTCGAGTTGAATGAGCGTTTTCATCAGCTGGAGCAGGTGGTGGGGCGTCCTATTGACCGGATTGAATGTTTTGATATTTCCCACACCATGGGCGAAGCGACCGTGGCGTCTTGTGTGGTGTTTGATTCGGGCGGTGCGCGCAAACGCGATTATCGCCAGTTTTCCATCAATGACATTACCGAAGGCGATGACTATGCCGCAATGCGTCAGGCCCTGACCCGACGCTATAAAAAAGCCATGCTGCCGGATTTACTGCTGATTGATGGCGGTAAAGGCCAGCTGCATATGGCGATGGAAGTGATGCAGGAACTGGGACTGGAAGCCTTTATGGTCGGCGTGTCCAAAGGCGAGGGGCGTAAACCTGGACTGGAAACCCTGCATTTTACCGATGGCAGCAAAATCCAGCTGCCGGAAGACCATAAAGCCCTGCATCTGATTCAGCAGGTACGGGATGAAGCGCACCGTTTTGCCATTACCCGGCATCGGGCCAAACGTGATAAAAAACGTGGCAGTTCGGTGCTGGAAGTGATTCCCGGCCTGGGACCAAAACGCCGCCGTGATTTGCTGACCCATTTTGGCGGGATTCAGGGCGTGCTAAAAGCCTCGGAAAAAGACTTGATGCTGGTACCGGGACTGGGGCAGGTTATGGCGCGGACCATCTATAAAATTCTGCACGAATAAGTCCGGCATATTTGACCTATTGGCAAAAATAGTCACTGGCCAGTATACGATTGACCATTCACATCCACACTGAAAAGCTGCAAGATGAAGCGCACTCAATAAAAAGGAAAATATATGTCGCTGCGTTCTGTATTTGCCGCAATCGAGCAGGATGAATGGATTCAGATTCCAACAGGCTGGTTACAGGGCCGAACCATCTATGGCGGACTGGTGGCCGGACTGATGATGCAGAAAGCCCTTTCGGTGATTGCCGACCCGGATAAACGCCTGCTCAGTGCATCGGTGACCTTTGTCGGGCCGGTACGGGAAGACCGGGCCAGAATCAGTGCAGAAATTTTGCGACAGGGCAAGTCGGTGACCACGCTGGAAGTGCGCTTATGGCAGGATGATGCGGTACAAAGCATCTTGCTGGCCAGCTTTGGCGCGGCGCGTGAATCCAGTATTCAGGTACAGCAGGAACCGCTGGCGCCGGATTATCCTGCACCAGCGCAGCTTAACTATTTACCAGTGCATCAGCTGATGCCGGAATGCTATCAGCAGTTTGAAGTGTGCTGGGCCGAAGGCGATTATCCGTGTACCGGCAGCCAGCAGTCCGATTTTGGTGGCTGGTGCCGCTATACGCCAGAAAAACATGCCAACCGCGACTTTACTGTGGCCGATCTGGTCACACTGATGGACATTTGGCCACCGGGTGTACTGCCTTTATTTAAAACCTTGTCACCGGCCAGTTCGCTGACCTGGCATATTACTTATGTGCATCCGATCCGCCACCAAGTGCATGATTGGTTTAAATATAAAGTGATTACCGAGCATGCGGCAGATGGCTATTCTACTGAAACGGCGCATCTTTGGGATGCTGAAAACCGGCTGATTGCCATTTCGCGGCAAACCGTAACGGTCTTTGCCTAGTGACACTTTCTGCCATTTCGTATAAAGTGAAGCCTATTAACGATGGATAAACCCTCAAAAAATATGTGCATTTAGCTCGTGCATAACGGGGAAGCATTGGCGGTGTCTATGACAACAGGTCGAATCCTGAACATTCCAAATATTTTAACTTTAGCGCGTATAGCCTTAATTCCCGTATTTTTATTGGTGGCCTACTGGCCGCCTGCCATGGGAATCCATGATCATGATGCAGGGATGACCCGGCATCTGATTCTGACCGCTATTTTTGTGATTGCTGCCGTCACTGACTGGTTTGATGGCTATCTGGCACGAACCTTAAACCAGACCTCAGCCTTTGGCCGTTTCCTGGATCCGGTGGCGGATAAACTGATGGTGGCAGCCGCCCTGATTGTCTTGGTGCAATGGCAGCCGACCATTTCCATGGCCTTTGCCGCGATTGTAATTATTTCACGTGAAATTACCGTGTCGGCCTTGCGTGAATGGATGGCAGAACTTGGCGCGCGTACCAGCGTGGCGGTCTCTACCGTCGGGAAATATAAAACTGCATTTCAGATGATTGCGATTTCCGTGTTCTTGCTGAACTGGGAGCCACTGGAATTGCTTGGTTATGCCTTACTCTATACTGCGGTGGTGCTGACTTTGTGGTCGATGTTTATTTATTTAAAAGCCGCCTGGCCGTATTTAAAACAGCCTTAAGGCAAAAAAGCTCCTGTACAGGAGCTTTTTTTATGGATTAAAAAATACAGAATCATTCCTTCATCTTTAACCGGATTGCGGTTTAACTATGGGTTTCTTCTTCTGCGTCATCTTCAAAGGTTCGGGCAATCTTTTCAATATTCAGGCTTTTGGCCATCGCATCAAAAATTTCTTTATAGACACCGTCCTGATGGTACAGCGTGTCATGTTCGCCGTGTTCGGCAATCGCGCCTTCTTTCATGACATAGGTGTAATCGGCATCAATAATCTGCGACAGACTGTGTGAGATAATCACCACGGTACGGCCCTGTTTAATTTCATCCAGACTCTGCTTGATCTGCTCGGTGGCAATGGCATCCAGACTGGCGGTTGGTTCATCCAGAAAAATAATCGGTGGATTTTTCAGGAACATCCGCGCCAGTGCAATCCGCTGCTGCTGACCGCCCGAGAGCATCAGGGCATCACTGTCATAGCCTTGCGGGAGCTGCAAAATCTGCTCATGAATCGAGGCTTTCTGGGCGGCCTGTATCACTTCTTCCTGAGAAGCATCGGTTTTGCCATAGCGGATATTGTCAAAAATACTGCCCTGGAAAATATGGTTTTTTTGCAGCACCAGTCCGATATGGTCACGCAGGTATTGGGTGTCGATGTCTTTTAAATCCACTCCATCTAACTGAATGCTGCCCTGCTGTGGTTCATAGAATTTATCCAGCAGGCTGATCAGGGTCGATTTCCCTGCACCGGACAGGCCGACCAGCGCGGTAATCTTGTTGGGCTGAATGCACATCTCAATATTTTTTAAGGCATGATGCCCGTTCGGATAATAAAACTCGACTCCGCTTAAATTAAATTGCCCGCGAATTGCCGGTTTTTGTGCACCGCTGGCTTCAATTTCATCATCAGCCTCCAGAATCTGGAAAAAGCTTTCCGAGTAGATCATGGCATCATTCACTTCATCATAAATCCGGTGCAGTGAACGGATTGGTGCAGATACGTTATTAAACAGCAGCACGTGATACATGATCATACCGATACTCATCTGGCCATCCAGCACAAAATAGGCAGTCAGGATAATAATCAGCACAATCCCGATCTGTTCAATAAAGGTTTTCAGGCCATCAAACAGGAAGCTGGTCTGCCGGGTATGCATCTGGTTATCGGTCAGTTCCTTTTGCAGTTTTAGCTGTTTGTCCGATTCGATATGTTCCCGGTTAAAGGATTTGATCACGGTAATCGAGTTGATAATACTCAGAATGCCCTGGCTTTTCCGTTCACGGCCATCACGTAAATTGCGGCGCCAGCTGCCAAGTTTCTGGGCCTGTTTATAGGTCAGCCAGAAATAAATGGGCACAATGGCCGAGGCTACCAGCCCGACATAGAAATTGGCCCAGTACATCAGCCCTAAGGCAATAATCGCACTGGTAAATAACGGTAAAATATCAATAAAAAAGATTTGTACCAGCCGGGTGAGGGAGCCAATGCCGCGATCAATCCGGGTTTGCAGCTTGCCGGCCTGATTGTTGTCCTGATTAAAAAACGCCAGCCGGTAAGTCAGGAACTTTTCAATAATACCTTGGGCCAAATCCTGCGACACAAAAATCCGCAGTTTTTCACCATAAAATTTCTGCCCGAATTGGACAAAGGCATTAATGATTTCCTTGCCCAGTAAAATGGCGCTAATGGTTATCAGAATCTGCCAGCCTTCAGCCAGCCCCTGACCAGCTTCTACCAGCCGGTTAATGCTGTCGACGGCATATTGCAGGGTCAGGGCATTGACCTGTGCGGTCAGAGAACCAATTAAAGTCAGAATCAGCGTGGCAATCACCAGCAGCCGATACGGCCGCACAAAGGGCTTGAGCTTCTGAAAGAGCTGCCATAAGTTCATAAGCAATTATTTTTTATTCTAAAACCTGTTTTTCAGTCTATGTCGATTTGGCGTGGCTCACAAGCACAGAGAATGTTTTGATTTGTGAAGCCGTTTTGGGTTTAAACTGAAGTTCCGCTTCGCAGGAAAACGCCACAATGAATCTGGAACTGTTTCCGCCTGAGCCGCGGCAGAATCTGTTGCCCTATGAGGGGATCGTGCAGGATTATGGGCTGATTCTGTCCGCTGAGGACAGTCACGCTTACTTGCAGCAATGTTTACAGCAGCTGGCCTGGCAAGCCGATGAAGTCACCTTATTTGGCAAACATTATGTCACCGCGCGGAAAATTGCCTGGTATGGTGATGAGTATTATCAGTATCGTTATTCGGGCAGTTTGAAGCAGGCGCAGCGTTGGCATCCGGCTTTGTGGCAGTTAAAACAGCAGATTGAACAGATCGTGGGACATCCATTTAATTCCTGTTTAGCCAATTTATATGCAGATGGCAGTCAGGGACTGGGCTGGCACAGTGATGATGAACCGAGTCTGGTCGCAGCTCCGGGTGCAGAAACGGTGATTGCTTCTTTAAGTCTGGGTGCAACCCGTAAATTTAGCTTTAAGCACAAACACAGCGCAGCAAAAGTTGAACTGCTGCTACAGAGTGGCCAATTAATTGTGATGCGCGGGCAGACCCAGCGCTACTGGAAGCACAGCCTGCCCAAATCCAGCCGTGTGGTGACGCCGCGAATCAATTTAACCTTTCGCTATTTTTATCCACTCTAATGCTGGTTGTGATCCAAAGGCCGGGCAGGGCAGAGATTTATCTCACCACGCTGATCTTAACAGCTGTATTTTGATAAAGATCAAGTTAAGCGTGTGGATTCAGACTTTCAACTTTCTGTTCAATCAGCGCGGCATTTTCCTGCAAAATGGCAATCAGCTTTTCGACATTGACAAATTCAAAGCGGTTTTTGGAGGCCAGTAAGGTCAGGGTGAATGGTGCTGTTTTATTGGAGAGTCTGATCGGCACCGACAAGCCGGCCAGTTGCGGTTCCAGTTCACCACTAGAATAGTAATAGCCCTGTTTTTTGATCTTTTTCATTTTGCTGATGAACTCGGCTTCATCCTGGGCAAAACCGGACTGACGGAACTGCACGGCAAAACGCTGATAATAATTCAGCATTTTCTGTTTTGGTAAATGCGCCAGCATGATTTTCGGTGACGAACCCATATACACCGGACGTGGGCAGCCGCGGCCATAGGACAGCAGATTCATATGCTGGAATACTTCATCATGCAGGTCGATACAGGCATCCTGATTCAGATAGGTCAGTACGCAGCAAAATTCGGTACGCTGCACAATATCCTGCATAAACGGAATGCTGATTTGCACCAGTGGATCGGTGGTGCGGGAAATATAATCCAGCACTGCAATTTTCGAGCCGAGGGTGTAATCGCCCGAAGTCCCACTTAAACGCTGCAATAATTCGGCCGAAACCAGTTCTTTTAAATAGCGGTAGCTGGTCGGTTTGGACAGGCCCAGTTCTTCACTGATCATATCGACATTAATCACCGGACGTGACACTGAAAATAAATTCAGAACCATCAAAATTTTGCCAAAACTCGATATTGCCATCAGCGATTACTCTACAACGTGAAAAAAGATCAATGAAAAAATCCGGTACTGACTATCATAACAGACCGGATTGAGCTGAAAACCAAGAGAAAGGGGATTTGGACGTCAACAGCGAGATTTTAAGGCTGGACGCCTTGCGGATAACGATACCAGCTTTCAATGAACAGGGCGGCCGCAATACTGTCGGCGGCAATTTTTTTACCACGTCCCTGGGCCTGATAATGATCCAGTTCATCACGGGCTTCACGCGTGGTCAAACGTTCATCTACCATCAGGGTTTCAATATTGGTCTGATGACGCAGACGTCGGGCAAACTTGCGCGCCCGGGTCGACAGCTCTGACTCGCTATCATCCATGTTCAGTGGCAAGCCAACCAGAAATAAATTTGGCTGATACTGTTTCACCAGTTTCAGCAGTTCATCCCAGTTTGGAATACCATCTTTCATGGGAAACAGGGCCAGCGGCGTGGCGCTTTCAATCAGGGATTGACCCACCGCCATGCCCATTTTCTGGGTGCCAAAATCGAAGGCCATAATCAGGTGTACAGCAGACTCAGGCATGGCCAATCTCTGATGCAAGCCAGGTGCGGTCAATTCCGATTTTCCGGTAGGCGGCATCCCAACGGTCGCTATAGGGCAGGTTAAAAATCAGGTCCATATCTGAATCACAGATCAGCCAGTCACCACGCGAAATTTCTTCTTCCAGCTGGTTTTTACTCCAGCTGGCATAGCCGAGGGCAATCTGGTAACGGCCTACGCCTTCGTTATGGGCAATGGCATCCAGAATATCTTTGGAAGTGGTAATACAGACATTTTCACCAACCGCAATGGATGAATGCCAAGTTGGCTGGCCAGTATGCAGCACAAATCCGGCTTCCGGACGCAGCGGCCCGCCTTGCAATACTTCATGTGGATGGACATGATCGGCTTCAATATCCAGATCATTCAGTAACTCTTTAATTTGAATCCCTGCCGGACGATTGAGAATAATGCCTTGCGCCCCGTCTTCATCATGACGCGCCAAATAAATGACAGTATTCGCAAAAAAGTCATCATTTATCTCGGGTGGCGCAATAAGACAGCGATGTGTCAGATATTGTTTGGTCACCTAAGCCTTTCTCCTAAAATGTATGTTCTGATATAGATATAGGTCTTAATCATCACGTTACAAGAGGATTGCTATTTCACCAAACATTTTTTGTGGTTTTTCAGTGATTTTATGCGCCAGATTGAAACTTGAGCTGACGCAACTGCTTGGCATGCTGCAAGGTGGTTTCGTTAATTTCGACGCCACCGGTCATCCGCGCCAGTTCCAGAATCCGCTCTTCTTCTTGCAGCATTAAAATAGTACTGCTGGCCGGATCGGTCTGCTGTTTTTTCACCAGCAGGTGCTGGTCAGACTGAGCCGCAACCTGCGCCTGATGGGTAATACACAGAATTTGTACATGCTGTCCCAGACCGGCCAGTAAACGACCCACAATTTCCGCCGTACCACCACTAATCCCGACATCAATTTCGTCAAACACCAGCACTTCTGCTTCGGTTTTTTCAGCATTCATGACCTGCATCACCAGCGCAATACGTGACAGTTCACCGCCCGAAGCGACACGCGCCAGTGGTTGTGCTGGAATGCCTTTATTGGCTGTAAACAGCAGCTGGATAAAGCTTAAGCCTTCACTCGATGGCTGCTCTAAAGGCTCAAATTTAAATTCAAAATGTGCTTCTGGCAAGGCCAGCTGTTTCACCTGTTCGGTCAGCTGTTTGGCCAAAGGTCCGGCAGCTTCACGTCGAATCTGGTCTAAATGTTCGGCCTTGGCCAAAAAGTCCTGATAGGACACTTCGACCTGTTCGGCCAAGGTTTCCGGATCTTCCAGCTGATGCAGCTGTTCCAGCTCGGCCTGCCAGTTGTCATATTCGGTTTTCAATAATTCTGGCTGGGTGCGATATTTACGGGCCAGACGATGGAAAATTTCCAGTTTGGAATTCAGTTCTTCCATCCGCTCCGGATCGAAACTCTGCCGGTCAATAAAATGACGCAAACTGGCGGTGGCATCTTCAATTTCACTTTGCGCATTCAGCAGGGAAGTATAAATTTCTGACAGCTGTTCACTACGGCCGGCATGGCTTTCCAGACGCCGTAAAATCGAGGACAGTTCCTGGCTCAGGTTTGGCTCTGCTTCATCCAGCCCGTTCAGACTATAGGCACAATCCTGCATAATCGCTTCATGATGGCTTAAGCGATCAAATTCCTGTTCAATATCGGCATAATCGACCTGGACCACTTCTTCTAATTCTTCCAGCTGCAATTCCAGTGTGTCGATGCGCTGTTTACGCGTCGCCTGGGCATCCAAAGCCGCCTGATGCTGGCGAATATCTTTTTGCCACTGGCTATAGGCATCGCGTACGGCCTGGGCTGGCGCATAAAAATTGCTATAACGATCCAGCCAGTGTTTTGGATAAGGCGGTTCTAACAGCTGCTGCTGGCTGTGCTGGCTATACAGCTGCACCAGCAAACGGCCAATTTCTTTGAGCTCAGACAGACTGCTCGGACGGCCGTTAATCCAGGCCTTGCTGCGTCCGGTGGCGAAAATTACCCGGCGTAAATGGATTTCACCCGATTCATCATCCAGTTCCTGCTGTTTCAGCCACTCGGCTTCCGGACTGCCGTCATGATAACTGAAGGTGGCAGTGACATCGGCCTTGTCTGCGCCATAACGGACATAATTGGTGTCGGTGCGTTCACCTAGACAGGCCGAAAGCGCATCCAGCAATAATGATTTTCCGGCACCTGTTTCCCCGGTCAGGACGTTAAAACCAGATTCAATATCAATGGCTAAACGGTCGGCTAAGGCAAAATTGATCAGGGTTAAATGTGTCAGCATAAACGCATCCAGGCTGCGAAAAGTTTGAGTTGAAGAGTGTCAGGTTGGGCAGTGCAAAGCATCGCCCTTTATTTTAAGCAACTGAAAAAACACGATCATTCTAGCTTAATTTTTGCAGAAAAATAAAACTTCTCGGTACAGAATATTCAGCGGCATGCTGTGAGCAGAGGTTCTACATCCACCATGTAGATCAAGTCGCTACTGTTGCAATCGAAAGATCAGCTGTTATCTTCATCTGAAACAGAAAACTGTGTCCAGTTTCATGTGCTTGCAATACAGCGCCGGCAGAATGGTGCATAACTTTATCTGCCAATCATCAATTTTTTGTGATTATCAGACAAGCTGAAGACGAGCAGGAAGGTGCTCACTATATTTAGAGATTCAGATGAAAATCAGTCAGATGCATAACCCGAATTGAACCAGTTCGGCGCAGGATTTGTCAGGCTGAAAATACAGATGGTCGGAGAGTGCAATGGGGGCGTTGAACTTTAGTTCATCTGCGATTAAAAGGTATTTGTACTTGCCTGAAAGTTGATTTAGACTCTCGCAAAAATGAGGTGAATTTATTCGCGTGCCAGGCAAAATGACTTGCCTGAAACGACAGGAAATAGAGTGATTTACCTTAGATGAAGATTGATTGATTAGTTCAGTAGGCAGCATTACACTACCTCAATCATAAAATATAAAAACGCGTTAGCTGGAGAATACGCATGTCAGCTCAGTTTGATCATGTATCAGTGGTAAAAAAATCCAATGTTTATTTTAGCGGGCTCTGCATTAGTCATACGGTACAATTTGAAGATGGCACCAAAAAGACGCTAGGTGTGATTTTACCGACTGAACAAGCCTTAACTTTCGAAACGCATGTTCCTGAACGGATGGAAATTATTTCAGGTGAATGTCGTGTGCAAATCGCCGATAGTGAAGAAAGTGAGCTTTTCCGTGCCGGTCAGTCCTTCTATGTACCGGGCAACAGCCGTTTTAAGATTGAAACTGATGATGTACTGGACTACGTTTGTCATTTAGAAGGCTAAGCATTTTTAGCTCAAATCGGTTAAACTAGGCCGACACAGAAATCCTGTAAAGTTTCCTTTGCAGGATTTTTCTTTTGGATTTACAGCACAGCGTTGAGGTCATTCATGGCAAAACCAGAATATTATTATGGCGTTCATTCGGTAGAGTCATTGTTAGAACTTGAACCGGAGCGTGTATTAACCCTGTTTACCCTCAAAGGTCGTGATGACCAGCGTTTACAGCGTATTCTGGAACTGGCAGAGCCGTTTGGTATTAGCGTACAAAAAGCCAGTCGTGACAGCCTGGAAAAACTGGCCGGTTTGCCATTTCATCAGGGCGTGGTGGCTGCGGTGCGTCCGCATCCAACCTTAAATGAAAAAGATTTGGAACAGCTGTTGCAGCAGTCCAATCAGCCACTGTTACTGGCTCTGGATCAGGTCACCGATCCGCATAATCTGGGCGCCTGTATCCGTACGGCAGCAGCCATGGGTGTAGAAGCGGTGATTGTACCGCGTGACCGTTCAGCCAGCCTGACCCCAACGGCGCGTAAAGTGGCTGCTGGTGGCGCCGAGAAAGTTAAATTTATTCAGGTTACCAATCTGGCCCGTACTTTGGGGCAAATCAAAGAGCAGTTTAATGTGCGCGTGGTCGGCACCATGCTGGATGAAAAAGCCTTGCCGATCCAGAAGTTTGACTTCACCGGTACGGCGGTGTGTGTGGTGATGGGAGCCGAAGATACCGGTTTGCGCCCAATCACCCAGTCGCAGTGCGATCAAACCGTATATATCCCGATGATGGGCAATCTGCAAAGCCTGAATGTTAGTGTGGCCACTGGTATGGCGCTGTATGAAGCCTGCCGTCAGCGTCAACCGGCTTAAGCGCTCTTTCCATCTTAATGATCAACGCACGCCAGCAAGGCTATCTGTTACTGGCCATCACCATGTGTATTTGGGGTGGCTTTACCCTGAGTACCCGTTTAAGTGCCCTGTGGGGCATTAGTGCTTGGGATCTGGTGGCCTTGCGTTTTATGTTGGCCTTTTGCCTGCTGATGCCGGTTTTGCTGTATCGCAAAGATACGGCATTTTTATGGACCCGACAGTCCTTTATCCTGGCGATGATTGGCGGTGTCGGTTACTGCCTGACGGCTTATAGTGCATTTCATTTTGTGCCAGCGGCGCATGCGGCGATTTTCTTGAATGGCTGTATTCCCTTATGTACTGCACTGGCGGCCTGGTTGCTGTTTCGACAGCCCTTTGACCGGCATACCTGGATCAGCGTATTGATCATGCTGCTGGCGATTGCTGCCATGAGTCTGCTGATGTATCAGGAAACCGGTGTCGCTTTCGGTTTTGGCGATCTGCTGTTTTTCCTGAGTGCCTTGTGGTGGGGCGTCTTTACGGTGCTGTTGCGGCAATGGAAGCTGTCGGCCTGGCATTCTATGGCCAGTGTAGCCATCTGGTCAGCTTTGGTGTATGTACCTATTTATTGGCTATTTTTTCCGAAAAACCTGAGTGGTCCTGAACCACTGCATTTAATTGGTCAGACCCTGTTTCATGGAATTTTTGTGGTGATTATTGCCACGCTCAGCTATGTCGAAGCGATTAAGCGTTTAGGTGCTTTTAAGGCTGGCAGTATTGTGACCTTGGCACCGTTTATTGCCGCTATTCTGGCGGTACCGTTACTGAATGAGCCATTGAGCCTGGCGATTGTCTGTGGTCTGCTTGGTATGGGCATTGGGGCGTTACAGCCTTGGCGCTGGTGGGGCCGGAAAGACAGCTTAAGCCAGCAAATCGAACGACAAAACAAGCCGTCTTAAACCGACTGCTGCTGTTGCGCCAAAGTCATATAGTGTTGATGTAAGGGTTGAAGCTGGGCATAGAGATGCTCCAGATGACCATCATTCAGCACAATATCATCTGCCCGCTGGCGTTTGTCTGCGCGTGACATCTGTACCTGAATAATCTTGCGAATTTGTTCAATACTTTGTCCATCGCGTTGTGAGGCGCGTTGAATCTGCAGTTCTTCAGAGGCATCAATTAACAGGTTGCGCTGGGTCAGTTCATGCTGGTTGCTTTCAAATAACAGTGGAGACACCAGCACCACATAGGCACTGCGGGCTGCCTGTAACTGCTGGATGATCGACTGGCGAATGGCCGGATGGGTAATCGCTTCCAGGGTTTTGCGTGCTGCCGGTTCTTTAAAAATATGCTCGCGTAAGGCACGGCGGTTGAGCTCGCCATTGAGCAGGACCCAGTCGCCAAAGGCCTGATGAATCTGGGTCAGGGCCGGCTGGCCTGGCTCAACCACTTCACGTGCCACCACATCTGCATCGACCACCACAATGCCTTGGGTTTCAAACCAGTGACTTGCTGCCGATTTACCGCTGCCAATGCCGCCAGTTAAACCCAAAACAAATGTCATCCTGTTGTCCTTATTGACCTAAATAAAGCTTCATGATTGCATCACCCCACAAAAAGGCGATCCAGCCGGCAATGGCAATATAAGGGCCAAAGGCAAAAGGCTGGTTCTCTTTGCGGATTTTCAGCAAAATAATGCCAATGATTGCACCAACCAGAGAAGATAGCAACACAATCAGCGGCAGCATCAGCGGGCCCATCCAGGCACCTAAGGCGGCCAGCAATTTAAAATCGCCATAGCCCATACCTTCTTTGCCAGTCACCAGCTTAAACAGGTAATACACCACCCACAGACATAAAAAGCCAATGATATATCCCCAAATGGCAGAGCTAGCGGAGGTGTACAGGGCATAGCTGTTCACCCCCAAGCCGAGTGCAGCCAGGGGGAGGGTATAGCGGTCAGGCAGCAGCTGGGTGTCAAAATCAATAAAGGTCAGGGCAATTAACACATAGGTCAACACCAGGCCAAACAGCATTTGCAGGGTCGGGCCAAAAACCGCGACTACGGTTAAGGCACACACTGCGGTCAGCAGTTCAATAAAAGGATAACGAATACTGATCGGGTTTTGGCATTGGCCACATTTGCCACGTAGAAGCAGCCAGCTGATTACTGGAATATTCTGATACCAGCGAATCGGGCTGTGGCATTTCGGACAGGTCGAGGCTGGCTGACTGAGGCTGATTTTGCTTTCATCAATGATGGCCTGTTCAGGATGCAGCAGCATTTGACAGTCATTGCGCCATTCCTGTTCCATCATTTTTGGCGTGCGGTAAATCACCACATTCAGAAAACTGCCAATACATAAACTAAAAATCCCAACTACGAAATACAGCGCAGTTGGGTGTTGAATCAGATAATGAATGAATTCTTGCATTAAACCACAGAGCCCATTTGGAAGATTGGGAGATACATCGCGACCACCAGACCGCCGACCAGAATCCCGAGAACGGCCATAATCAGTGGTTCCATCATCGAGGTTAAGCCATCGACGGCGTTATCGACTTCGTTTTCGTAGTGGGTCGCGACTTTATCCAGCATCGCATCCAGCGCACCGGATTCTTCACCAATCGCAACCATCTGCACGGCCATCGAAGGGAATTTATCCGTGACCCGCATGGCAAACTGCAACTGCTGACCGGTGGCGACATCTTCACGGATTTTCATTACCGCTTCTTCATAAACCACGTTGTTGGTGGCGCCGGCAGTGGATTCCAGTGCATCAATTAAGGGAACACCGGCAGCAAAGGTGGTGGCCAGGGTACGGCTATAACGCGCAATAATCGCTTTATAGACCAGATCACCAAAAATTGGCGCTCTCAGGGCGGCTTTGTCCAGCAGGTCACGGAATTTCTTGCTGCGTTTCTTGGCTTCCAGAAAAGCTGCAATGGCAAAGCCGATGACAATAATCAGCACAAACCAGTATTTCTGGGTCCACTGCGACATATTTACCACCATTTTGGTGAAGGCCGGTAAGTCGGCACCAAAAGAGGTGAAGAGTTCTTCAAATACCGGTACCACTTTGACCATCAAAATAATCGTGACAATCACGGCCACCACAATCACCGTTGCCGGGTATTTCATGGCTTTCTTGATTTTTTGTTTGAGTAATTCGCTCTTTTCTTTATAGATCGCTACCCGGTCCAGCATAGTTTCTAGAGCACCCGACTGTTCACCCGATTCAACCAGCGAGCAAAACAGATTATCGAAATGTTGCGGATATTTACGCAGTGCACCAGCAAAGGTATTGCCCCCTTCGACTTCGCCTTTAATCCCCAATACCACTTCACGCATGGCCGGGTTTTCCAGACCTTCAGCCACAATTTCAAAGCTTTGCACCAGCGGTACACCGGCTTTCATCATGGTCGCCAGCTGGCGGGTAAAAATCGTGATGTCCAGGGTCGAGACTTTTTTCTTCATCAAGCCTTCAAGAATATTTTTCTTCTTCTGGCGGATGGTTTTGATGGTGATCCCTTGCTTGCGCAACGTGACCTTGGCCAGCGCCATATTACGTGCTGGCAGTTCCCCTTTAAGTTTTGCCCCTTTGCGGTCAATCCCTTCATAAATAAAGGTGGGCATCATCTGTGCTTTTTTGACAGCCATGCGTGTTTATCCTTATTTTAAATGCTTCATCTATTCGCTGGTCACACGATTCACTTCCTGTAAAGAAGTGACCCCCTGCATGACCTTGATTAATCCTGAACGGCGTAAATTGTTAAACCCGGATTTTGCCGAGGCTGCTGCAATCTGCAAGGCATTGCCATCTTCCATAATAATGCGTGAGATTTCCGGGGTGACTTTCATCACTTCATAGACCCCGACACGGCCTTTATAACCTTCACGACATTCCGGGCAGCCAACCGGCTGATACAGCTGGAACTCTGGCTGGTTTAAATCTTCTTCGGTAAAGCCGAGCTCCAAGAGGCTCTGGCGTGGAATCTCCACCGGGGCCTTGCATTTCTGACACAGACGACGTGCCAGACGCTGGGCAATCACCAGGTTCACCGAGGTGGCGATGTTAAATGAGGGGACGCCCATGTTGCGTAAACGGGTCAGGGTTTCGGGTGCACTGTTGGTGTGCAGCGTCGACATGACCATGTGACCGGTTTGTGCAGCTTTAATAGCAATTTCTGCAGTTTCCAGATCACGGATCTCACCGACCATAACAATATCCGGATCCTGGCGCAGGAATGATTTTAGTGCTGCGGCAAAGGTCAGACCCACTTTCGGATTGACGTTGACCTGATTAATCCCTTCCAGGTTAATTTCCACCGGATCTTCGGCGGTAGAAATATTGGTGTCTTCGCGGTTGAGGATATTTAAGCCGGTATATAAAGACACGGTTTTACCGGAACCGGTCGGACCGGTAATCAGTAACATGCCTTGTGGTTTGTCCAGCGCCTCCATAAACAGCTCTTTTTGCTCCGGTTCATAACCAAGTGCATCAATCCCCAGCATGGCGCTAGATGGATCGAGAATACGTAGTACAATTTTTTCTCCAAACAGGGTCGGCAATGAGTTGACACGGAAGTCGATGGCTTTGTTTTTTGACAGCTTGAGCTTGATCCGGCCATCCTGCGGAATACGTTTTTCTGAGATGTCCATTTGTGACATAACTTTTAAACGTGAGGCGAGGCGTGTGGCCAGCTGTAACGGAGGATTGGCAATCTGGCGCAAAACGCCGTCAATCCGGTAACGGACCCGGTAGCTTTTTTCATAAGGCTCGAAGTGCAAATCCGAGGCGCCCATACGGATTGCATCGACCAGTAACTTATTAATATATTTGACGATTGGGGCTTCATCGCCTTGTGGCTCATCGTCATCTTCTTGTGTTTCGGGAGCGTTGTCGCCAACTTCCAGATCAAAGTCTTCATCAAAGTCAAAGGTGCTGTCTTCGGTAAAGTTCTGTTCAATCAGCCGTTCCAGCTTGTCATGCTCAACAATCACCACTTCAATATTCAGCTTGCTGTTAAAGCGGATCGCATCAATGGCTTCGATATTGGTTGGGTTACTGGTAGCAATATAAAGCTGATTGTGACGTCGGAAAATGGGCAGAATCCGGTATTTGGTGAACAGTTTTTCATCCAGACCTTCACGTACAATCAGACGCGAATCGTACACGGCTAAGTCAAAAATCGGCTCACCAAATTCATAGGAAATTTTTTCAGCAATAGTCAGCGGTGAAATCTGCAACTGCTGAATTAAATACGGCACAATATCGGTCTCAGCTTTTCTTGCCGCGACAATGGCTTGCTGCATATTTTCAGCCGTCACAAGCCCTTCTTCGACCAGTCGCCGAATAAAACCTGTAAATCTAGGCATTGCTTGTTGTACTGACATTCCCCAACGTCCTTAAAAAAAATCAAAAAAGTTTGTTTATAATTGGTATCACAAAATTATACTTTTGTTGCATAAAAATACCATATCTGAAAATGATGTCACCACCTAAGTATCCCCTAAAAGCATGAACCAGTCGCAATTAATCGGCAAAGATTTTTGTTAAGCCGGTGTTCGGATGGGCCTATTTAGACTGCAAATCTAAAAATGCCGCAACAAATTGTTCTGTCCTGAACCGATTTACGTGTAGAATGTGCGCGATTGAAACATAGGTATTTGAATAGGTATTGTATGTCGGGTTCGGCGATTACGCCTTGGGTGATTGGCAATTGGAAAATGAACCCAGTGCAAGCAGAAGCGCAACAGCTGGTTTCAGAATTTAAAACATTATTAGAACAGCAGGCCATTGATGCCGCACAGTGTCATTTAGGGGTTGCACCGGTTGCAATCGCATTGGGCAGTGTTCAGGAGCAGCTGAAAACTGCGGTACGTCCGGTGTATACCGTGGCACAAGATGTTTCACGTATTGCCGGTTTAGGTGCTTATACTGGTGAGGTGAGTGCCGAGCTATTAAAAGACAGCCAGATTGGCTTTGTACTGGTCGGTCACTCAGAACGCCGTGAAATTTTTGCTGAAAATCTGCAAATTCTAAATGCAAAAATTCAAAATGCACTGGCAGCCGGTCTGACCGTAATTTACTGTGTCGGTGAAAGCCTGCAGCAGCGTGAAAGTGGCCAGGCCGAGCAGGTGGTGTTACAGCAGATTTGTGACATTGCGGCAGTGGTCGAGGCAGAGCAGTGGCAGAATATTGTAATTGCCTATGAGCCAATCTGGGCCATTGGTACTGGTAAAACCGCTTCGCCTGAAGATGCGCAGGCCATGCATGCCAAAATTCGTGAAGGTCTGACCCAGCTGACCAGCTATGGTCCGCAAATGGCTATTCTGTACGGTGGTAGTGTTAAGCCGGAAAATGCAGTAGAGTTAGCAGCCTGCCCAGATATTAATGGCGCGCTGGTCGGCGGTGCTTCTTTAAATGCAGCATCGTTCCATCAAATTGCGCAGGCCTTTGCCAATACACAATAATTAGGAGTTCAGCATGCAAACTTTTGTGCTGGTAGTACATATTATTTTAGCCGTCTTGATGATTGTGCTGATTCTGGTTCAGCACGGCAAAGGGGCAGATGCTGGTGCTTCTTTTGGTGGCGGCGGTGCGGCGACCGTATTTGGTGCCTCTGGTTCGGGTAATTTTATGACCCGTTTGACTGGAATTTTAACGGCTTTGTTCTTTATCACCAGTCTGACCCTGGCGGTATTTGCCAAACAGCAAACCACCGATGCCTACAGTTTAAAATCAATTCCGGCGACCACAACTGCGCCGGCAACATTGCCTGATTCTTCACCAACTACACCTCAAACTGGCGAATAATTGCAATTAGGCCTTTATTTTTCGCGGTGATGCGACTAGAATGCGTCACAGCTGCGGTGGTGGTGGAATTGGTAGACACGCTACCTTGAGGTGGTAGTGCTTTCGGGCGTGGGGGTTCAAGTCCCCCCTTCCGCACCAAACTTATAATCCAGAACATAAGTTTGGTGTATGCAGCAAAACTTCTGTTGATGCGGGATGGAGCAGTCTGGTAGCTCGTCGGGCTCATAACCCGAAGGTCGTTGGTTCAAATCCAGCTCCCGCTACCAATCAATCCTTTTTAAAGATGCAAACTTTAAAAGGCGGCTTAAGTTTCTTGAGCTGAGAAGAGTTATTTGTACGCTGATGCGGGATGGAGCAGTCTGGTAGCTCGTCGGGCTCATAACCCGAAGGTCGTTGGTTCAAATCCAGCTCCCGCTACCATTTTTAATGGTTGAGTAATATATTTCATGTTGGTTGAATCTGACGCTTGTTACTCATTCTTCAGCGATAAATAACGCCATATACAGGACATACGATTTTCATTGAAAATTGCGCATATTTTGTATATAATTTTTGCACGTTGATGCGGGATGGAGCAGTCTGGTAGCTCGTCGGGCTCATAACCCGAAGGTCGTTGGTTCAAATCCAGCTCCCGCTACCAAGTTTCTTAAGAGGCTCACAACAAGGTGGGCCTTTTTGCACAGTGGACATTGGTTTTTCTGTGTAATAATAGGGGCGATTTACGCCCTTTTTTATTGGCTATCGTGTAGTGTCGATATGAGCCGGATACGGCATAAACTCAAGTGTCATGTTTCACTACTACTATAGCTTGAATGAGACTGTAGTGGTCAGATCAGGCCATTGAATCGCACCCATATGACGAGAGTAAATGAAGCTATCAAATAAAACCCAGGCACTCCAGGACTTGATTGCACCCGCAGTTGCAGCCTGTGATGTAGATTTGTGGGGAATTGAATTCCTGCCACAAGGTAAACGCTCACTATTGCGTATTTATATCGACAAAGCGGTTGATGAAAATGCCGCACCGGTCCTGAATGAAGACGGTGAACTCGAGCAGGGTCGTGGTGTAGGCGTACAGGATTGTGTGCGCGTGACTCAGCAAGTGGGCGCCATTTTGGACGTTCATGATCCGATCTCAGGTGAGTATGCACTCGAAGTGTCTTCACCAGGTTGGGATCGTCCGTTTTTCCAGCTGGAACAGCTTCCTGCCTATATTGGCCAGACCATCGCCTTGCGTTTGATTAGCGCGGTAGAAAACCGTCGTAAATTCCAGGCGAAACTGGTGGCAGTTGACCTTGAAAATGAAACCATTCAGGTTGAAGTTGAAAAACAGCAAGTGTTGGAAATTGACAGCCACAATATCGATAAGGCCAATCTGGTTTATCAAGATTAATTCAATAAATAAGAATCTAAAATAGGTGACTTATGGCACGCGAAATTCTTACCGTTGTTGAAACGGTTAGTAACGAAAAAGGTGTAAGTCGTGAAGCAATCTTTGAGGCGCTAGAGCAGGCTCTTGTTGCTGCGACGAAAAAGAAATTTTACGAAGGCACAAATGCGGAAGAAGCACGTTTACGTGTAGAAATCGACCGTAAAACAGGCGACTACCGTACTTTCCGTCAATGGGAAGTGGTGGCGGATGAAGATCATGAAATGCCAGCATGTCAGGATGCGATTTCTGATGTCGATCCGGCACAGTGGTCGATTGGTGACATTCGCGAACTTGAAGTGGAATCAATTGATTTCGGTCGTATTGCAGCACAAATTGCCAAGCAGGTAATTGTTCAGAAAATTCGTGAAGCAGAACGTGCGCTTGTTGCCGATGCTTATGAAGCCAAAGTGGGCGAGCTGATTTACGGAGAAGTGAAGAAGCAGACCAAAGATGGCTTTATCATTGATTTAGGTGACAATGCCGAAGCGTATCTGGCACGTGAAGAAATGATTCCAAAGGAAATTCTGCGTCCAAAACAGCGCGTGAATGCCATTTTATTTAACGTTAACCGTGAAGGTCGTGGTGCGCAATTATTATTGTCGCGTGCAAAACCTGAAATGCTGATGGCGTTAATGAAAAAAGAAATTCCTGAAATTTCTGAAGAAATCATTGAAATCAAGGCGGCTGCGCGTCAACCAGGCGTTCGTGCTAAGATTGCAGTGAAAACCAACGATCATCGTATTGATCCGGTTGGTGCATGTATTGGTATGCGTGGTACGCGTATCCAGGCAGTCCAGCAGGAACTTAATGGTGAACGTATTGATGTGGTGGTGTGGTCAGATGATCCGGCACAGTACATTGCCAGCGCTTTAGAGCCGGCTGATGTATCGAGTATCGTGATTGATGAAGATGCACGTACTGCTGACATTATTTTTGCCACCAGCGATCAATTGGCCCGTGCCATTGGTTCACAAGGTCAAAACGTACGTCTGGCATCTGAACTGACCGGTTATAAACTGGACATGATGCTGGAAGAAGAATATTACGCGCGTCAGCAAAATGAAGCGCAGCAATATCTGGATATGTTTGTATCGCGTTTGGACATTGCAGAGGACCTGGCGATGGCACTGGTTGAAATGGGCTTCACTTCACTGGAAGAGATTGCCTATGTACCAGCAGAAACATTTGATGAAATTGAGCTTGATGCCGAGCTGGTTGAATTATTGCAAAGTCGTGCCAAAGAAGTGGCTTTGGCAGATGCGTTAAAACAGCAAGAAAATATTCAGGATCCGAGTGACGAACTTCTGGCAATGGAAGGGATGACACAAGAGATCGCCTATGCGCTTGCTGCTCGTGGTGTAGTGACCGTTGATGACTTGGCAGACCAGGCCACCGACGATATCGCAGATATTGAAGGTCTAGGTGCTGACAAAGCGGGTCAACTCATTATGAAAGCACGCGAATCATGGTTTAACTAGGAGGTAATGTATGACGGACAAGACGATTAAAGAGTTAGCGCTCAGCGTAGGACGTCCAGTTGAGAAACTCCTGGAGCAGATTCGTGATGCAGGTTTACCGCAACGTAAAGCTGACGACATTATTTCCACTGAACAACAAGATACCCTCGTGACCCACTTGAAAAAAGTACATGGTCAAGATGCGGGTAATGCAGGACAAATCACGTTGAAACGTAAAACTACCAGTACTGCTAAAGTGGCAAGTACGTCAGGTAAGGCGAAAACGATTAATGTAGAAGTGCGCAAGAAGCATACATTTGTTAAGCCAGACCCTGAGCAAATCAAAGCAGAAGCTTTGGCCAAAGCACAGGCTGAAGCAGAAGCCAAAGCAGCTGAACAGCAAGCCCGTGAACCGGCGAAGCCAAAAGCTGCGCCAGAAGCGGCCAGTAAAGGCGAATCTAAAGCCAAACAGGCCTTAGAAGCGATGCGTGCTGCTGCGAAACAGGAAACTGCCAAACAGGAAACGTCTAAAGCCGCTGTGGTGGTGAAGCGTAAATCAACCAACAAGCCAGTGGTGAAAGCCCAGGTTAAAGTGGTTGAAACGCCTGAGCAAAAACGCGCCCGTGAAGAACAGGCAGCACAGTTGAAAGCGACTGAAGAAGCTGCACGTCGTAAGGCAGCTGAAGAAGCGCAGCAACGTACCCTTGAGCAAATGCGTAAAATGGCATCGAAGTATTCATCTGATGATGCTGCACCGACCATTCGCGTAATTGATGATTCTCCATTGGCCGCAGGTCTGGTGGGTCAGGCGTATGAAGATTCATTTGCCAAAGAAGACCGTGAAATCAAACGTGGTGGCGGAACCAAAGATACCCGTGGCCAGAAGAAAGGCGGCCGTCGTGGTGAAGAACAGTCATTCCGTGACAACTCGCATAAACGTGGTTTAAAAACCAGTCAGGCCAACAAGCATGGCTTTGAAAAACCGGTAAAAAAACAGGTTTATGATGTAGAAATTGGTGAAACCATTATTGTGGCTGACTTGGCTGCGAAAATGGCAATTAAAGTACGTGAAGTAATCAAGACCCTGATGAAGATGGGTGAGCTGGTCACACAAAACCAGGCCATTGATCAGGATACTGCGGTGCTTGTGGTTGAAGAAATGGGCCACAATCCGGTGCTGGTGTCTGAAACTGCGGCAGAAGACAACCTGCTGGAAGCGGCTGAAGAAGCACGTGGTGAGCAAACTACGCGTCCACCTGTTGTTACCATCATGGGTCACGTTGACCATGGTAAAACCTCGCTTCTGGACCGTATCCGCCGTGCTAAAGTGGCACAAGGCGAAGCCGGTGGTATTACCCAGCATATCGGTGCTTACCATGTGACAACAGACAAAGGTATCATCACCTTCCTGGATACTCCGGGTCACGCCGCGTTTACCGCGATGCGTTCACGTGGTGCCAAAGCGACTGATATCGTGGTGTTGGTGGTTGCAGCAGATGATGGCGTGATGCCACAAACTGCAGAAGCGATTGACCATGCGCGTGCAGCGGGTACGCCAATCATTGTTGCCATCAACAAGATGGACAAAGATTCAGCTGATCCAGACCGCGTACTGAACGAATTAACCACCAAGGAAATCGTGCCTGAAGAATGGGGCGGTGATGTTCCAGTCGCCAAAGTTTCCGCGCATACCGGTGCCGGCATTGACGAATTACTTGACCTGATTTCAATTCAAGCAGAAATGATGGAATTGAAAGCCTCTGAAGAAGGTGCAGCACAAGGTGTGGTGATTGAAGCACGTGTTGATAAAGGCCGTGGTGCAGTGACCTCGATTCTGGTTCAAAACGGTACCCTGAAAGTGGGTGACTTGGTACTTGCCGGTTCATCTTATGGCCGTGTACGCGCCATGACCGATGAAAACGGTAAACGCATCAAGTCTGCTGGTCCATCAATTCCAGTGGAAATTCTGGGTCTGCCAGAAGCGCCAATGGCGGGTGATGAAGTACTGGTGGTCAATGACGAGAAGAAAGCGCGTGAAGTTGCTGATGCGCGTATGGATCGTGAACGTCAGAAACGTCTTGAGCGTCAGTCTGCAATGCGTCTTGAGAACATCATGGCGTCTATGGGCAAGAAAGATGTGCCGATTGTGAATGTGGTACTGAAAACTGACGTACGTGGTACGCTGGAAGCATTACACGTGGCACTGGCCGAGCTTTCAACGGATGAAGTGAAAGTCCGTGTGATTGGTTCAGGTGTCGGTGCGATCACTGAATCTGACGTAACGCTGGCTGAATCTTCAGAAGCGGTACTGCTGGGCTTTAACGTTCGTGCCGACAATACTGCACGTCAAAAAGCCGATGCTGACGGTATCGACATCCGTTACTACTCGATCATCTATCAATTGATTGATGACGTGAAAGATGCGATGAGCGGCAAGCTGGCACCAGAACACCGTGAAACGATTCTGGGTGTGGCTGAAGTCCGTGAAGTATTCCACTCAAGCAAGTTCGGTGCAGCAGCAGGCTGTATGGTACTGGAAGGTACTTTACACCGTAACAAGCCGATTCGCGTATTACGTGATGATGTGGTGGTGTTCCAGGGCGAACTTGAATCTCTGCGTCGTTATAAAGACGTGGTGGAAGAAGTCCGTGCCGGTATGGAATGTGGTCTTGCAGTCAAAGGCTATAAAGACATCAAAGTACAAGACAAGATTGAAGTGTACGATGTCCAACTAATTAAACGGAGTCTTTAATGGCGGGTAGTCAGCGTCTTAAGCGAATGGCAGATACGGTACAACGCGAGTTGTCCGACCTGATCCGCCAGGAGCTGAAAGATCCACGTCTGGGTGGTCTGGTGACCATCTCGGCGGTGAAAGTCAGCCCAGATTTAGGCTATGCCGAAGTGTATGTGACCGTAATGGGTCGTGAACTTGGCGATGAGCAAAGTGAAGCGGCAAACAAGGAAACCCTGGATGTGCTTAACAAAGCCTCCGGTTTCCTGCGCCATGAGCTGAGCCGTCGGATCAAGACCCGGATTACGCCGCGTTTGCGTTTCCATTACGATAAAACCAATGCCTACGGTAACTATATGTTTGGTCTGATTGCAGAAGCAGTAAAAGATTTACCAGCTGCCGATGCAAAAAAAGATGAAGAATAAGTAGGCCAGCAGGTCTATGCAAAAAAAGCCACCTTCGGGTGGCTTTTTTTATGTCATCCGTAATTGCTTAACTTGCTTATCTTCCAGCAGAAACAAGCGCTTTAAGATTGCAATCAGGCAAGGGCAGGGCGGTTGAGACAGCACATAAAAAACCTGACCAGGAACAATCCGGGTCAGGTTTTTTTAGAAGATGACGCGAAGACTTATTCGTCTTTAGAGGGTTTGATTCTGCCTAGTGGTTCACGATCACTAAAGGCACGGCGACGGCTACGCTGCCATGGCAGTGGTCGTTCCAGGGTTTCTGGGACTTCACCACTCATCGAGCGCAGACGTAAATGCAGGGCTGCCTGTGCCATCAGGTTGGCCGATACTGGCGCGGTAATAAAGGCAAACAGGGTAATCAGCACTTCGGCAAAACCGAAGCGACCCAGATAAGCCGAATAAATAATGGCAGCAATCAGGAAGCTGCCCAGACCTAAGGTACTGGACTTGGTCGGGGCATGCAGGCGCATAAACAGGTCCGGCAGACGAATCATGCCAATCCCGCCAACCAGCATAAAGAAGGTGCCGATTAACAGGAAAATTGAGACCAGGATTTCCATCATCAGTTGCATGCTGTTCTCCTAATCAATCACGTGGCCAGAGGTGAAGTAACGGGCCAGGGCAGCGGTTGAAACAAAGCCCAGCATCGCCACCAGTAATGCACCTTCAAACAGTGAAGTGCTGGTCCAGTAAATGCCCAGCACCACAATCAGACAGGTTGCATTTAAAAACAGGGTATCCAGCGCCAGCAGACGATCCACAATTGACGGTCCCATAATCAGGCGAATCAGGCACATAAACATCGAACCGGCAATGGCAATCAGGCAGATGCCAAGCGCATAAGGCAATATCATCATGAGGCCGCTCCTGTCTTGACGTTAAAGATTTCAATCAGCGGCTGTTCATAACGGCTCTTGATCAGGGCAATTTCAGCTTCTTCATCATCGGTACTTAAGGCATGCACCAGAATATCGCCGCGGTCCTGGTCAATACCGGCCGTGACCGTCCCCGGCGTGGTGGTAATGATCATCGCCAACAGGGTATTGACCTGTTCATGCTCGGTCTCCAGCGGTACACGGAACCATTTCGGATGCAGCGCATCGGTGGGTCCCAGCACCTGTTTGGCGACACGGATATTGGACAGGATAATGTCCCAAACCACCACCCAGAACAGTTTAAAGGCTGGCACCCAGTGGATATTCGGGGTGCGGGCAATAAACGGTTTGACCATCAATGGAATCAGGATACTCAGGATCAATGCCATCAGCAGATTGCCGGCAGAAACACTATGTGCCAGTAACAACCAGCTAATGGCCACAATCACCGAAACAAAGGGATGTGGCAGCCAGATATCCCAAAACGATGTCTTTTGCATAGTTATGGCTCCATAGGTTTAAGTTGTGGCAGGTCGTTGCTGGCGGCGTCCTGCTCAATCTGCTGATTGATCTGACGTTGTTTATAGTCCGATATATGCTCACCTTCCAGTGTATTTGGACTGATCACATACGGAATCAGCTTGGCATTCGGGTCCGGTTTTTCACCACTGTATTTGGTTTCTGGCAAATAGTTCGGATCATAAGGCTGGACGCTAATCACCTGACCGGTTTCATCCTGCTTTAACACCGCCATTTCATACAGACGGTTGTTCTGCATTTGCTGGGCTGTGCTAAAGGCATAACGCTGGATTGGGTTGGCAAAAACCACATAAGCCACCAGTGCCGCCAATAACAGGTAAATGGCCTTGTCATTGCCTTTCGGTGCCTTGGCTGGCAGGGCCTGGTAGCTGTGATAGGCGTCATTGTCCGGATCATCTTCCGGACGCGATGCGCGCCAGAACAGGATAAAGCCAACCCGGGTCAGGGCCAGAATGCTGAGTAAACCGACCAGCAGCACCACCGCAATAATAATGCCCTGATAAGGCGCATCAGCGGTGGCCTGTAACAAGAACACCTTACCGAGGAAGCCACTAAAAGGCGGCAGGCCGGCAATCATCAGTGCAATCAGCAGATAGATAATAGACATCACTTTATGCTGTTTCATTTGCGGGGCGATATTAAAGTGATCCTTAAATTCACCGCGCTGCGCCGTGACCCAGCCGCAGAACAGATAGAAGGCCGCGGCAATTAAGGTACTGTGTACCAGATAATACAGCGCTGCTGTCCAGGCCTGGGTGCTAAACAGGGCAATCGCAATCAGGATGGTCCCAATCGACGACAGCATCATAAAACCGACAAAACGGCGTAAGCGTTCTGCCCCAATTGCGCCAATGACGCCATACAGTGAGGTAATCAGGCCAATTGGCAATAACCAGTTGCTGAGAATTTTCTGGCTCAGTTCATCATCAAAGACCGTCCCATTGACCCTTAAAATCGCATAAATCCCGACCTTGGTCATAATGGTAAAGATCGCCGCCACAGGGGTGGCTGCTACGGCATAGGTTTTCGGTAACCAGAAGCCGACTGGCAGCATCGCCGCTTTAATCCCGAACACAATAAACAGGATCAAGCCGCCGACCACCGCCAGACGATGCTGATCTTCTGCCAGCGTCGGTATTAAACGGGCCACATCGGCCATGTTGAGGCTGCCGACACTGCCGTAAATCATGCCCAGACCAATCAGGAACAGCGCTGAAGCCAGCAGGTTGATGGTGACGTAATGCACCCCAAGCTGAAAGCGCGGTTTGCCCTGACTGTGCAGCAACAGCACATACGAGGCCAGCAGCAGTACTTCAAAGAATACGAACAGGTTAAATAGGTCGCCGGTGAGGAAAGCCCCACACAAGCCCATCATCAGGAAATGGAACATGGCATGGAAGTAGCGGCCACGTTCATCCCATTGCTGACAGGCGAACCACAGCACTGGTAAGGCCAGACCGTAAGTCAGCACCAGCATTAGCGCAGACAGCTGATCCAGCACCAGTACAATCCCGAATGGAGCTGACCATTCGGACAGGTTGTAGACGGTAATCTGGCCAGTTTTGGCCAGCATCAGATAGCTGATCGCCAAACCCAGTCCGAGAATAGTGGAAATCAGGCTGATGCCACGACGCCACGGCTGGCGCCAGTCATACGACAGCGAACCCGAACCCGGGTTGCCCAGCAGCACCAGAATAAAACCGGTAAAGGCCGGCAGCAGGATGCTGAGAATAGGAGTGTGTTGCACCCAGAATTGGATAAAGTCATGCATTATGGCTCATCCTCACGTGGGTCAAGTAAAGCAGGATCATCTTTGGCATCCACATGGTCGGTTCCCGATTCATAACGGCTGCGTAAGGCCAGCTGCACCACAAAGGCAGTGGTGGCAAAGCCAATTACAATAGCAGTCAGCACCAGTGCTTGCGGTAAAGGGTCGGTGGATTGTACTGCCGTGGTTAAAATGGCCGGCGCATTCAGCTGAATCCGGCCCATGGCGAACAGGAAAATATTGACTGCATAACCAATCATGGCCAGGCCCAGTACCACCGGAAAGGTACGTGCCCTTAAGATCAGGTACACGCCGGTGGCGACCAGTAAACCTACAGAGGTTGCGACTAAAAATTCGATACTAATCATGCTTACCCCCGAGGAATTGGACCAGACATACTGGAGTGACGCGAGTCGCCCAGCACGGAAATCAGCAACATGGTTGCCCCGACAACGGTAACGTAAACTCCGACATCAAACAGTGCCGCTGAAGCCAAATGCAGTTCACCAATCACCGGCGGATTGACATAAATATGCGCGCTGGTCAGGAATGGACGACCCCAGAACCAGGCTGCAATCCCGGTCAGGCCGGCAATGGTCAGACCGGAACCAATCCAGATTTCATATAAACGTCCGGATTTGGCTTTCAACATTTGCTCGGTTTGGTCCTGACCAATGGCAATGTACTGAATGATCAATGCCATTGACGTGACCAGTCCGGCAATAAAGCCGCCGCCTGGCAGGTTGTGCCCGCGCAGGAAAATATACAGGCTGACCACTAAGGCCACCGGTAAAATCCAGGAAGCAGTCATGCGCAGCATCAGTGGAGATGGATTAAAACGATAGGTCAGACCCTGCGTCATGGTGGTGCCGTGGGCACGCATACCATCCATCAGGCAGAGGGCACCAATGGCAGCAATACCGAGTACGGTAATTTCACCGAAGGTATCGAAGCCACGGAAGTCGACCAGAATCACGTTGACCACGTTGGTACCGCCGCCCAGTGGAATCGACTGCTGGTTAAAGAACCATGAAATCGAGTTGTGATCACGGGTCATGATTAACCAGGCCAGCCAGCTGATGCCAGCACCGGCCAGAATTGCAATTCCGGCATCGCGCCAGCGGCGGGTGCTGCTTGATTCATACGGGGTTAATTGTGGCAGCAGTGACAGGCTCATCAGTAACAGCACGGTGGTCACCACATCGACGGTAATCTGGGTTTGGGCCAGATCCGGAGCCGACAGGGTTACAAAGATCATGGTTACCACCAGACCGACAGCACCACTGATTAATACGGCTTTAATCCGTTCATGATGGAACCACAGCATCATCCAGCAGGCACTGAATAATAATAGCCACAAGACAATGGCAATCGCAGGTGCCTGGGTCAGCTCACGCGTACCGGTACCAATCCCCTGATTCAGCAGCGGCACCGACACCAGTGCAATGGTAAACACCAGAATCCAGAACAGATAACTTTGTAGGGAGCCGTTTTCGGTGAGGCGTTTAAAGCGGCGCGAGTTCAGCAATAGGCCTTTTAAGAACAGGTCAAATAACACCCGTCCCTGTAAACGCCCCAATGCCGGATCGAGATCAATCTCGCGGATACGGCCGCCTTTGGCCAGGGCAAAATACATCACCAGACCGCCCACCAGCGCAATCACACTCATTAGCAATGGCAGGTTCAAGCCGTGCCAGATGGCCAGATGGGTGCCTTCAAAATTCATCAGCTGGGTACTGGTACGGGTGGTGCTATTGACCAGATGCTCAACCAGCAGGGCAGGGAACAGGCCGACCGCAATACATAAAATCGCCAGAATCAGGGCCGGTGCGCGCATGCCCATTGGCGGTTCATGTGCATCTTTATTGGGTACGTCTTTGCCAATCGGGCCATCGAAGAACACGCCATGCACTAAGCGCACCGAATAGGCCACGGCAAAAATACCGGCCAGTGTCGCGACAATTGCCGAGATCACCACCACCGGTCCGCTTAAATTGGCCAGCAGTTCGGTAAAGAACATTTCTTTGGACAGGAAGCCGTTGAACAGAGGCACACCTGCCATCGACGCAGCCGTAATCATGGTCAGCGTACCGGTAAACGGTAACAGCTGCCATAAGCCACTCAGTTTGCGTAAATCACGGGTGCCGGATTCATGGTCAATAATCCCGGCAATCATGAACAGCGCCGCTTTAAAGGTGGCGTGGTTGATAATATGGAAAATGGCTGCAGCCACGGCCAGCGGAGAACCAATCCCGAGCAGGCAGACAATCAGGCCCAAATGGCTGATGGTGGAATAGGCCAGCAGACCTTTCAGATCTTCTTTGAAAATGGCAAAGAAAGCCGCGATACACAGGGTAAACAGACCAACAAAGGTCACCAGATTATGGTACAGCGCTGCGCCGGCAAAAATTGGCAGCAGACGTGCCAGCAGGAAAATCCCGGCTTTCACCATGGTCGCGGAGTGCAGATAGGCCGATACCGGCGTTGGTGCCGCCATGGCATTCGGCAACCAGAAATGGAACGGGAACTGGGCACTTTTGGTAAAGGCGCCGAGTAAAATCAGCAATAAACTGGGTACAAACAGCGCATGGCTTTGAATCTGATCGGTCATGGTCAGAATCTGGTCTAGCTCATAGGTGCCGGTGATCTGTCCGAGCAGGACAAAACCACCGAGCATAGCCAAGCCACCCATGCCGGTAATGGTCAGGGCCATACGTGAGCCGCGTTGAGCCGCTTCGTAATTGCTCCAGTAACCCACCAGCAGGAAGGAGGAAATACTGGTCAGTTCCCAGAACACCAGCAGGATAATCAGGTTATTCGACAATGAAATCCCGAGCATGGCTGCCATAAACAGCATGAGCAGGAGATACAGTTTGCTGAGGGAGTTTTTGGGGCTTAAATAATAATAAGCATAAATAAAGATGAGGGTACCGATACCGGTAATCAGCAAAGAAAATAATAAACCTAAAGCATCCAGGCGAAAGCTTAAATCAATCCCTAACTGGGGTAGCCACGACCATGACTGAATGATGGTGGCGCCATTAAAGACATCCTTTGCTTGAGTCAGTAACAGGATCAGACTGCTTAAACTGACTCCTATCGCCCCTAAAGCCGTTACCCCGCGCGAGAATTGCTTCAGCCACGAGACAAGGGTTGTGCCAAGTACCAGCGGTAGCAATATAATAATCGATAGCACACTCGTATCCATTGTCTTGATAGGTTCAAAACCTAAGGGTGAATCTTATCTTTCAAGGATTACAGGAATGCAAGGAGCAGTCCAAAATACTCAATCTTGAAAGCCGAAAAATAGAATTATGTCTAAATAAACAAGTTGTGTTGCGCAACTTGAGAAACTTATAGAAAATCGGATTTTACTATAAAAATATAAATCTGATTGATTTTATTACATGAATAAAACAACATCAATTTGTTTTTGCGCACACGGCAGACATTATACGCCGCCGAACTTTTTTCAGGATGAAATTGTTAGATCAGACCGGATTTTTTCGGCTGATTTTCCGATATTCCCCTCTATTCAAAGCCGTATTTAAGGCAACGGATGCGGGGTCGAGGTGTCATCATCATTTTGCAGCCGTTTCAGCAAGGCTTCCTGCTGTTCGGCATTTAAATGCTGCTGAATCTGCTGATAGAGGTCCTCCACGCTGGCCGGCTCCTGTACCGCTTCACTCAGGCTTTCATCGCTGCTGCTGGCTTCAGTCTGCATAAACTGGGCATAAATGGCGTCGAGCTGTTCCTGCACCGGTTGCAAATGAATTGGATGCAATTGCTGCTGATCCAGCCTTAAACATTGATAGTCTTCGGCATTTTCCAAGAGTGCCGTGCGGTTACCGGTGGCAATAATCTGCAGTGCCGGAAAAGCCTGATGCAAACGCGCCAGAATTACCGAGGCCATATCCTGATCGAGCTGATGATCGACCTGATCAATCAGCAGAATGCCGTCGCCTTCTAGAGTTGGATACAGACTATAAGGATTCAGCAGACATAAACGCCGCACAATATCGCCGACCAGTGCAATCCAGTTGCGGATACTGTTGGACAGCTGCTGATAGAGCTGGGTTTTGCCCTGATAGGTGACCATCAATTGCAGTTTCGGATGATATTGCAGATAAATCTGGCTCAGTTCCGGCAGCACAATTTGTAGTGCATCGCGCAGGGCCTGCAGACTTGGCGCGTGCATCTGGGCATGTGCCTGCATCAGTTTGTCACGCCGTGGAGGTTCTGCGTCGGGATGCTGCGGATGTAATAACTGTTCAATCAGCTGGGCGCTCTGGGCGTTTTCAATATCGGAAATTTCCCGGAACCACTCAAAGAAGCGTGTAAAGGTGGTGAAGGGGATGGCCGAAATTTCATAGGCATGTGCGGCCTGAAAAATCAGCGGATTGTTTTTACTTAGCAGATTGACTTCATTGACAAAACGTTCGGCCGGGTAATAGGCAATTAATGGCAAGCCTTGTAGCGGGTCCTGTTTTACCGCCTGCTGGTACAGGCTGACCATTTTTTCCAGTTTCTGGGTTTCGGTCTTGCTGACCCCGACGCCGTTGCTGTTCAGGGTTTTGTACAGCTGCCAGTCGCAGCACTGACGGTCCTGCTGCTGGGCATCGCTGCTTTCCGGCAGGCTGCCAATGTCTTTGGGAAAACACACGCACAGGTCAATTTTGGACTGCAGCCGGGTGTGCATAATGTCCTGATCAAGCATGACCAGTCCGGAGGTGCGTAAATCTTTATAGCGGGCAGCAAACCAGGTCAGTGCCTGATAGGTGAAGCGCAGTAGCGAGGTTTTACCGGAACTCTGATTGCCCAGAATTAAGGCCACAGGCTGTTGCTGCGGATGCAGTTGTAGCTGAAGGTCGGTAAAGTGGGTGATGTGCTTGAACTGGACAGACTGAATTTTCATGGGTCACCTGCATGCTTTAACCCACCGCCTTACGCAAGGACACCGGCATCTGCTGTTTCAGCTGTTGCACCAGATCGTAAATATGATGGATATTTAAGCTTACTTTAGCACGTGTGCAGGCCACGTACAGTAATCGTAACTCTTCATCACTAATTTTATGATCGCGTTCATTGACCTTGAACTGATAGTCATCTTCCAGATGCACGCGGTCCCATTCCAGCCCTTTGGCTTTGTGCGCGGTTGAAATAATATAGTCCGCCTGACCAATCGGGGTGATTTTGGCCAGCGCCTTTTTCAGCGGATCGGTACCATGATCATCCACCAGTTTTACCAGCGGCTTAATGTCGCTGCCTTCATTGGTTTCGCAATATTCATGTACATCGTGCCAGGAGTTAAACCAGGCCAGTTCCGGCACATCGGTGACGCGGCGGCCCTGTTTCAGCATACTGGCGGCATCGACAAAGCGGTTCAGTTTGACATGATCGGCCTGCAGGCTGACCTTGTCACCATGTACCAGACCGGCCAGCAGCAATTCCATCGCCCGGGCATTGGTGCGGCATAAAATCGCATCACGCTGTTTGGTATGCGGCTTGTTCACCACTTTGGAATGTAAATCCGGGTTGCCGAGCAGCGGCACGGTTTCATTTAAGCCGCCGAGAATGGCATTGGCGGTCATGGCGATGTCCGGACCAAAACGGAATGAGGTGGTTAAGCGCGACTCCGGCAAAGGCAGTTGCTGCATGGCGTTGATGGCACCGCGCCAGGCATAAATTTGCTGATGGGCATCGCCCACATAAATCACCTGGGTGTTGCGTTGTTTGAGCAGAATCCCCAGCATTAGCGGGTCGGCATCTTGCGCTTCATCAAACAGCACATAATCGGCCGGAATATTCGGTTCCGACAGTGCCCACAGTTTCAGGTAAATATCATGACCGATTCCGGCCTGATGGTTCGGATCTATCGATTCCAGCCAGCGCCGTTCTACTGCCGGATACAAATGTTTTTGCAGCAGCTCGGCATCATCAGGATGTAGCCAGTTCGGTGCCTGAATATGGCGTGGTGCCGGATATTGCGAGCTGGTCGAGCAGAAATAGCCAACTGCATTGGCCACCAGACTGGCCAGCCGTGACGGCATCAGCACATATTTTTCATAGCGGCCGCCCATCATCCGGCGCAGGGTAATCGGCTCGAGACGATATTCCTTGGCAATAAAGCTTGGACTCAGGCGCGGCAGGCGCAGTTTGTCGGTGACTCCACGTGGAACACTACGAAAGGCCAGCGAGTGAAAGGTGCGACAATCGACATTGCGATGAAACTTGTGTTGTGCTTCTGCGGCAATGGATTTGTTAAAGGCCAGATACATGCCACGCCGCTCCGGCATGGCTTCACTGATCATCTGCAAGGTGGTGGTTTTCCCTGTGCCGGCATAGGCAATCACTTTGAACGATTTGCCCAGACGTGCGTTATCAATGGCAGTGGCCTGCTCATAGGTGGCGGTTGGTTTCTTCAGCTCAGACACAGGGCGACAGCTTAAGCCTGAGGACGGTTGGCTTTTTCCACCAGACCGGATAAGCCCTGACGGCGCGCTAGTTCATTCAGAATCAGTTGCGGGTCCAGATTGAAATAGCCGAGCATGACCAGACTGTGGAACCATAGATCGGCCACTTCATAGATCAGGTCATTTTTATTGTCTTCATAGGCTGCAGCCTGATATTCCTTGGCTGCCAGAATGGTTTCTACGCTTTCTTCACCAACTTTTTCCAGAATCTTGTTCAGGCCTTTGTGATACAGTTTGGCCACATACGAAGAATCCGGATCGGCGGCTTTACGTTCAGCCATCATTTTGCCTAAATAGCTCAGAATTTCGACCTGTTCAGATTGCGCAGTGGAGGCATTCATGGCCAGGGTGTGCGGATTGCTGGACTTCTCGCCATAAATCGCATTCGGGTCTTTCAGCTGCGCATCAACAATTTCCCAGCCATTCGGAGTCAGTTTGCGATAGAAGCAGGATTCACGGCCGGTATGGCAGGCAATGCCGCCATGCTGTTCAATTTGCAGGATAATCACATCGGCATCGCAGTCCAGACGGATTTCATGCACGGTCTGGAAATGACCGGATTCTTCACCTTTGTGCCAGAGTTTATTGCGCGAACGGGAAAAATACACCGCCTGATTTTTTTCTGCGGTTAAGGCCAGCGCTTCGCGGTTCATCCAGGCCACCATCAACACCCGACCGGTTTGATGATGCTGTGCAATGGCTGGCACTAATCCCTGTTCGTTAAATTTTACTTCATCGAGCCATTGCAAGTTATTCATGAGTATGTCACCAAAATTTGTCAGAAAAACGAGATTTACGCCAGTGCGCAAACGCTATAGTGTACGGTATCTGACCGGCTTGCAGGAAAAAATCTTTGCCTATTTTCGCTCAGGATGTTACCACCCTAACATTCATTTATCGTCCTGTTTAAAGCGGCTGTAACACCTCCGGCAAACACTGCTTTTCGACCAGTTCTAAAAACTCATCGCCCAGGCGCTGACTTTCCGCAATACATTGCTTCCACAGCTGAATGCGCTGTGCCTGATCCATACCTTTTAAATTAAAGTCTTTGCGGTCGGGTAGGCGGCCCAAGGGTAAAGACTGTAAATATTCGGCTGATGGTGAAATCAGCAGGGTCCGTGCATGATTGTCCGGATTGGCCTTGCGGTGTTTCAGCATTTTGTCGAACCAGCCTGGGGTAATGCTATCGGTAAAATGCGGATACAGCACCAGTCCCTGACTCTGAAACGGCAGGTCAATATGATAGTCAATCAGGCCGCCATCGCGGTAGCTGCCCGGCGCTTCCGGAATATCCCGAATTGCGGACATCACGCCCGGAATTGAGGCCGAAGCCATCAGCCAGCTGGTGACATTGTCCGGCGTTAGCGCATGATAATGGGTAAAGAAATCATCCTGCACCTGAAACTGGTTGCCTTGAGCTGGCTGGCTGATCACGCGCTGCATAAACAGGCGGTTGTGTTTGCGCGCCAGTGCATTGCCGCTGACAATACCAGCCACCGAGGCCAGTAGGGCCAGTGCACGGTCACTCTGGAAAATGTGCTGCGCTTTTACCGAGAGCACGGTCAGATGATAATCCGGATGATCGACCAGCTGCTGTGCCTTGCCATCGACCAGATTCAACAGCATATCGCGGCAGACATGACTGACGTCCTGCCGTGACATTTTTTTATGAAAGCTCAGATTGGTATATAAGTCTGCCAGCCGTTCGGTACCTGCTTTGGCGCCCCAGGCCAGAATGCTGGCAAAACGCCAGCTGCCAATTGAAGAACCAATCAGGGTGCGGCGCTGCGCTGACTGCGGCAAAAACTCGCCAAAAATGGCCTGATCCAGTCCCTGAATACCAATACCTTTTGGACCACCGGCAGCACCCGGAATCATATCGACCTGATCGGGTTGTAGGCCCTGCTCGGCAATCAGCTGCCGGGCCAGATGACCGGCACGAAGGGTGAGGGCAGGTGGACGTTTTTGCAGAATCTGGATCATGGTCACTGGCCTAAAATAAACAGTTGTCTGTATTTTAGGCCAGTGACCAAGGCTCACAAGGGCAGGAATGTTCACTCTCTGACTGCTCAGTCATCCGGTATGTTATCTGCAATTGCAGGCCATAAAAAAACCGGTCATGTGACCGGTTTAAATAATGGAGGAATATAAGGATTCAGGAAACTTCGCCCATTTCGCCTTATTTGGCCACGCGCCAGACTGCCAGAATACTGGCCAGCACAATCAGAATGACTGAGACAAACCACGGTGAAATAATCGCAATCGATAGCAGAATCGCCATTATGCTACCAAAAATCCAGCTGCGTTTTTGCTGATGTTCCATTTGCAGACGCATACTTTGCAGTTCATTCAGCTGTTTGGCATGCCAGGCCGACTGGTTTTTCAGGCCGTTTAAGCTGTCGATCATCAGGGTCGGTAAATCCTGCGCACCCAACAGCAGGTCCGGAATTTTTTGTCCCAGCTCTTTAAGGTTTTTCTGCGGATTCATTTGTGCCTTGACCCAATCGGTGAGGATTGGTTTGGCCAGACTCCAGATGTCCAGTTCCGGATACAGATCGGTGCCCAGCCCTTCAACATGCACCAGCGTTTTGAGCAGCAGCATCAACTGTGGAGGAATTTCCAGATGGAAACGGCGGGCAATATCCATCACTTCAATCAGAATACCGGCAAAGTCCAGCTCATGCATGGGTTTGGAGACCATCGGTCCTACCGTGCGGCGCATTTCACGTGCCAAAGCATCCTGATCAGTGCCCGGTGGAATCCAGCCAGCCTGATGCACAATCTGGATCAGCTGCATAAAGTCGCTGTTCATGACCGCCAGTAACATGCGCGCCACGGTCATCTGGTCGTGCTTGGACAGCTCACCCATAATCGCGCAGTCCAGTGCAATAAAGCGTGGGTTTTGCGGATTGATAGTTTCTACAAACACATTGCCCGGGTGCATGTCGGCATGGAAGAAGTTGTCGCGGAACACCTGGGTAAAGAAGATGGTCAGGCCTTTTTGCGCCAGATCGGCGCGGTCCATACCCAAGCGGTCAAAGGTGGCCACATCGGAAATTGGTACCCCGGTAATCCGCTCGGCCACCATCACATCTTTGCTGTCCATATACACTTCCGGCACATACATCATGCTGGAGCCGGTGAAGTAATGACGCATACGGCGGGTATTATCGGCTTCTAAGGTCAGATCGAGTTCTTTCAGGATAATCTGGCGATAGTCCTGAATAATTTCGGATAAATGCAGCGCGCGTGCCGCTTCAAGACGTTTTTCCAGAAAATGGCCGAGCCATTGCAGAATTTCAAAATCCTGCAGAATCTGCTGGCGGATATTAGGACGGGTGACTTTGACCACCACTTCGCGGCCATCGTGCAGGGCAGCGGTATGCACCTGGGCAATTGAAGCAGCTGCCAGCGGCTGTTCATCAAAACGCGCGAACAGGGTGTTGACATCGGCCTTTAAGGATTCCTGAATCCGCATTTGCGCGACATCGGAACCAAAGGGTTTGACCCGGTCCTGCAGCAAGACCAGCTGCTGTAATACTTCAGGTGGAATCAGGTCACGACGGGTCGATAACAGCTGACCGAGTTTAATCGCCAGCGGTCCCATATCTTCCAGCGCCTGTTTCAGCTTGAGCGGATTTTTCCGTTCCTTACTGGACCAGGCCGCCGGATGCATCCGGATCAGACTCAGAATATGGCGGGCTTTTTCTGGTAATTCTTCCGCAGGGAACAACGTGTCGAGTCTATAGTGCGCAGCAATACGCCAAAGTTCGATTAAACGTGAAACGTGCGGAATCATAAATCTCTTTACCTAGTCGTGTGAATCTGGAGTGTCTTCAAGCTGCTTGCGGAGCTGTTGAATCTTGGCCTCTACGCGGTCGATATTCTGGTTCAGGATGCGGGTATCCTGTTGCAGATCATCCATTTGCCAGCGCGGTGCAAACAGGCCGGAATCTTCTTTCAGGGCATCTTCGGCGAAAAACAGCTGGCTTTGCAAGGTTTTTTTCAGCTGCTTGGGCGCCAGCTGGATTTTACCCAGCTCATGTGCCAGTGTCGGGCCAACCCATGGCGACAGATGCGCGGCCAGATCGGGTTCGGCCTGCTCGATAATACGCTGGATGTCCTGTAGCAGCTTATAGTCGCCTTGTACCGGAATGGTGCCGACATCATCGGCCAGCAGCAGTTTCAGCAGTTCCACCACATTCTTGACCTGCAAGGTGGCGGTGGCTTCACTGAGCTGCTGTTCGCGCTCAAACGGGCGCTGCTCGAAAATAGACGGTTGGGTTGCCTGTCCGGTAACGGTCGGCTCCAGACGCACCTTGTTTTCATCAAAAAATACATCTACCGACAGTTGCGGCGCATCCATCACCACACGCAGGGTTTTGCCCTGTAGCTGGTTCAGCTGGATGCGGGTAATCGCATCCAGATTAATGACATGATGGATGCATCGTTCAACGGCACCTAAGGCCAGAATCGACCACATAGCAGTGTCCTTTTCGGAATTAGAGTTTAAAACCGCGGTGCACCGCCACAATACCACCGGTCAGGTTGTGGTAGTCACAGTTCTGGAAGCCGGCATTTTCCATCATGCCTTTCAGGGTGCGCTGGTCTGGGTGCATACGGATTGATTCCGCCAGATATTTATAGCTTTCAGAATCATTCGCCACCAGTTTGCCCATGATTGGCAGTGCAGTGAACGAGTACAGGTCGTACAGTTTCGAGAACGGTTCAAATACCGGTTTTGAGAATTCCAAGATCAGTAAACGGCCGCCTGGCTTAAGCACGCGGTACATGGCTTGCAGTGCAGCATCTTTATCGGTCACATTACGTAAACCGAAAGAAATGGTCACCAGGTCAAAGCTGTTGTCAGCAAAAGGTTCAAGTGTTTCAGCATTGGCCAGAACGAAATCGACATTGGTACAGCCGGCATCAATCAGACGGTCACGACCGACATTCAGCATCGATTCGTTAATATCTGAAAGGACCACATGGCCGCTTGGACCAACTTCACGGCTAAAAACTTTGGCCAGATCACCGGTACCGCCCGCAATATCCAGTACGTGCTGGCCACGACGCACACCCGACATGTTAATCGCAAAGCGTTTCCATAAACGGTGAATACCAAAAGACATCAGGTCATTCATGATGTCGTATTTGCTGGCCACCGAATGGAACACTTCCGCCACTTTCTGGGCTTTTTCTTCGCTGTTTACGGTCTGGTAGCCAAAGTGCGTGGTCGCGCCGACATTACCGGTATTGGCGCCACGTGGCAGGTTGTATTTTGGAATGCTGCCCGTTACCGGAGTATCGGTTAGGCGCTGTTCTAGAGACTGCTGCTGACCTTGTGGTGCACCTTCCGGTAATGGCGAGGTTAAGAATGGGCTCACTTTGTCTGTGTTGGTTGCCGTTTCTGGATGGGTAGGCTTTTGCTCTTCATTAGACATAGTGTCACTCCTAACATGAAAATCGGGTTGATGTGGCAGTGCAAGCATGATGACAGATTCTTAGGCGTTGTACAGTCATCGGCCTGCAATTGTCAGGAATAAAATACAGAAAATTGAATTGTTATCCTGATGAACGTGAATGCATATTCGTTTTACTGCTGTTTTTGTACCAAATTTTGGCCATCACATGCAAAAAATTATGTGGCTTTATTGAAAGGGCTGCGGATCTCCCCGATGCACTTTGTCAATAATCTGGCGTTCAACTGCGGTAAATTCGCGGACAAATTTTTCTGCAGATTTCAGCGGTTTCATGGCCACAAAACCATCTTGCATAAACTCGTACATGATATCGAAATTGTATTTATGCGCGGCGCCTTTACACATTTTAAAGGCGGTATAAACCATAAAGGAGCGCATGTATTTGTCCAGGCTTTTGCCCAGTTCATCCAGCATGTCCAGCTGTTTTAAACGCGCGGTGCCCTGATCGAGCTTTAAATAGGTCAGGCGCATCATCTCGTCGCTCAATGGCGTCTGCGCCGGATAATCCTTTAACAGCTGAATGGCAACCTGTTCATCCAGTTGCACTGCTAAAATGGCCAGGGCCACCCCGGAGGTGCCGGTTTTAATAGCATTTTCCGGAATCAGTTTTTCTGCTTTATGTGCGTATTTGGTCAGGCGTGCAATCTGTGCGGCCAGCGCATCAAAATCGGGGCCGCCGTATAAACGGTTCAGAAAATATTCGGCCATCAGTACATTATTTTTTTCGGCAAAATGCGGGGCATGGGTACGTTGCATGCGCTGTTTCTGCCACAGCTGCACTTCCTGCAAACGTGTGAAAATTTCCGGCTGGCGATGATATTCAAATTGATTATAAAGTTCTAAAAGGTCATCTAAAACCGCAAGTTTGGACATGGAGCGTCTCAATTGTTTTGACTTAAGCGGCATTCTAAAGCCAGTTACATGCACAGGCCATGACAAATTGGTGACAGATTCAGGATCATCGGGTCAGTTTGCACTAGAAATAGACAAAATCAGACAGACGCGCTATACAAAATCATCAGCCGCCCGGCCAGCAGGCTGGTTATACTGAACGGAACAATAAAACAAGAGTGTGTGCCTATGACCGAGCAGAACCCGCAAACAGAATTTCAGTTAATGGATGAAGATCAGCTGTCTGTCGAGCTGATTGAAGCACAATATGCCCTAAAAGACAGCCGCGGTCAGAGCAATGCCAAAAGTCTGGTGATTCTGGTCAGCGGCATTGAGCTGGCTGGCAAAGGCGAGGCGGTGAAACAGCTGCGTGAATGGGTCGATCCGCGTTATTTGCATGTGAAGGCCGATGCCGCACACCTGTTTGATTTCAAAACCAGTTTCTGGCAGCCCTATGCCCGTTTTATTCCGGCCGAAGGGCAGATCATGATTCTGTTTGGCAACTGGTATAGCGATCTGCTCAGCAGTGCCACCCATGTCTCGAAGCCTTTTGATGACAGCCTGTTTGATGAGTATGTGCAGCGTTTTCGGGCCTTTGAACAGGATTTAAAAAACAACCAGGTCGATGTGGTCAAGATCTGGTTTGACCTGTCCTGGAAAACCCTGCAAAAACGCCTGAACGAGATGGACCCGAGCGAAGTGCGCTGGCACAAGATGAATGGCCTCGACTGGCGCAACAAGAAACAGTACGACACCTTGCAAAAGCTGCGCCAGCGTTTTACCGATGACTGGATTATTATTGATGGTGAAGATGAGCAGCTGCGTGACCAGCAGTTTGCCCAGCATGTATTACAGGCTTTTAAAGATTGCCCGGAGCATCCGAAAACTGTTGAGCAGAGCTGGCAGCAGGCGCCGATTCCCGAGGCCTTGCTCAATCCGGACAATGCCGCGCTGGATGAGGGCGACTATAAAGCCGAACTCAAAAAACTCAGCCGCAAAGTGGCCGATGCCTTGCGTTTTGATGACCGCAACGTGGTGATTGTGTTTGAAGGGATGGATGCAGCCGGCAAAGGCGGCGCAATTAAACGGATTGTGAAAAAGCTGGATCCGCGTGAATACGAAATTTATACCATTGGCGCACCGGAAAAATATGAATTACGCCGGCCTTATTTATGGCGTTTTTGGACCAAGCTGCAACCAGAAGAAAAAATCTGTATTTTTGACCGTTCCTGGTATGGCCGGGTGCTGGTGGAGCGGATTGAAGGTTTTGCCAGTGACCTGGAATGGCAACGCGCGTATGCGGAAATTAACCGCTTTGAGCAGGATTTAACCGAGCATCAGACCGTGATTATCAAGTTCTGGCTGGCGATTAGCAAAGATGAGCAGGAACAGCGTTTTAAAGCGCGTGAACAGACTGCGCATAAACGCTTTAAAATTACTGAGGAAGACTGGCGGAACCGGAACCGCTGGGATGATTATTTAAATGCCGCAGCCGATATGTTTGCCCATACCAGCACCGAGGATGCACCGTGGCATATTATTGCCACCAATGACAAAAACAGTGCCCGGATTGAAGTGCTGAAAACCATCTTGAAACAGCTGAAAGTCGATTAAGCCGGCAGCAACCATGCATGAAACAGCCATAAAAATGCCGGTCACTGGACCGGCATCAGATTGAGGAAAAAGGCTTAGCCATTGACCACCTGGGTCTGTTTCTGCTGGATGCCTTTGGCAATCTTATAGCTTTCTTCTACATGCGCTTCGGCGACTTTTTTCATGACAAAATAGCCCAGACTGGCCGCCACCAGCTGTCCGCCTAAAGGAATAAATTTGGTGACTTGCTTCGTGATCACTTTCGCGGCAACATTGTTCAATGATTTTTTGACGGCGGTACGTGCCACCACCAAACCGGAAAATTCAATGCCGCGTTTACGCAGTTCCTGCCAGTGAATCTGCTTGGTTTCGGGGTCATAGACACTGACCTGTTCCGGCGACAGACCAAAACGGGCATTAATTTCAGGAATCAGTTGTGACAAAATACCGACGTCAATCACGACATCTAAAAATGGAACCGGAATGACCGCTGCGCCTGCGGACACGTAGGCCCGTTTTTTGACCAGCTCCAGGCAGTCAGCACGAACTTGCTCTAAATTTAAATTGGGGTCAATCGAGTTGGGAATCTTGTCTATTTTCATAATATTAAATACCTTAAGCGGTGTATCGATTTTTTTATTGAAGCACTATTAAGGTACGTATTTCAAAGCATTTTTGAATCGAACCATGAGCTAAAAGTGACATAGGCAACTGCAAAAGTATAGTAATGAATCTTTATGGTTTTGTAGATATCATGGCAAAAGTTTAACAGGGTAGAGCGTTATGGGGATTCATGTCATTCAAAGTCAGCGTGTCGATGTACTGGTCGAGGCGATGCTGAAGACAGTCCGTAAACCTGCAGCGCATCCGCTGGAGGTATTAAAAACCCAGCACTTTATTGTGCCGTCCCCTGCGGTGGAAGCCTGGTTAACCCAACGTCTGGCCGAACATCAAAGCATCTGTGCCAATACCGAGTTTCATCACCGGATTCGCGGTTTCCAGTGGAGTGCCTATCAATGGGTGCTGCACGATCAGAAAGACTTGGTCCGTCAAGCCAATATTCCACGAATTATCATTAAATGGCGCGTATTTCAGGCGCTAAAAGAATTTATTCAGCCGGAACAGAATCCGCTAGCAACCAGCCATGCGCTGTTTCCGATTATCCAGCGGATTTATGCCAGTGCTGACCGGCTGGAACAGCCGCTGGAACGCCAGCTGAAAAAACAGAGCATGCTGTACTGGGTGGCCGAACAGGTATCCAAACTGTTTAGCCACTATATGACTTATCGTGGGCATTGCCAGAAAGGCTGTGGCGAGCAGTGCCGCTGTCCGACCAACTGGCTGATGCAATGGGGCTGTGATCAGGCCCTTGATCTGGAGCAGATGTTCTTTAAAACCGACAGCGAAGTGTCGGGCTTTATGCTGCAGCAGGCAGAAGAACTGGAGGCGTGGCAGCGCTGGCTGTGGCAGGCAGTTTTTCATGAAGATTTTGAGCAGATGCAGCAGATTGACCAGCTGTTCTGGCAGGCGCTGGGCAGTCCGGAGCAGCCGGGCAAGGCGCTACGCAAATTACCGAAACAGCTGGTGGTATTTACCTTGCTGGACTTGCCGCCGCAGCAGTTACAGTTCCTGCGCCGTTTAGGTCAGTACATTGAAATTTTTATCCTGCATTACAACCCTTCACAGGAGTACTGGGCCGACAGCGTCGATCCGAACTGGAAGGCACGTTATGATGCGCGGGTGAAACAGCGTTTTCTGGCGCAGCATCCACAGGCCAATGATGCCGAGATTGCCCAGTTTTTCGAACAGTTTACCCTGCATTTTAATGCCCAGAACCGCGAGTCGCGTCATCCCTTGCTGACCCGTCTGGGCAAGCAGGCACGCGATCATTTCTCCTTACTCTCTGCCTTATCTTCCGGTGAAGAAGGCGTCTGGGCCGATCTGTTTATTGATGACTATCAGCCCAGCTTATTGGGCAAGCTGCAGGCCGATATCCTGTATTTAAATGAACCGGCCGCGCATCAATATGCTTTAGAGCAGCATGATGATTCCATCCAGATTCATGTCTGCCATTCCAGTCTGCGTCAGCTGGAAGTGTTAAAAGACCAGCTGCTGCACTGGCTGTCGCAAGGCACAAAAGAGCAGCCACGCCGGCCAAGCGATATTCTGGTTTTAAGTCCAAATTTAAAAGAGCTTGAGCCTTTAATCCGCAGTGTCTTTGCGCCGCCACCGAGTGCGCGTGATCTGGGCAGTCCCTTACATGACAGTAGCCGGTTGGCCCAGCACAGCGTGTATTTGCCAATTCAGATTGCCGGGGTCAGCCAGCTGGATGTCAGCAATGCCTGGCGCGCCGTGGCCGGCCGGATTCGTCTGTTACAGGGCCGCTTTAGTCTGGATGAATTTGCTGACTGGCTGGGACTAGCGGCCAGTTTGCAGCGTTATGAGCTGGACATTACCCAGCTGGAGCGTTTGCTGGAGCTGCTTAGTGCCGCCGGTTTTAAACGCGGTTTTGATGCCGAGCATTTGCAGCGCAGCCTGAGCGCCGATGATCAGGATTATCGCTTCAGTTTTAAATTTGCGCTGGATCGTCTGGCGCTGGGGCTGGCCATTCCGGAACATACCCTGTTTCAGGACACCCTATGTTTTGCCGAGGTAATGCCGGCCGATTTTGAACTGATTGCCAAACTGATCCAGATTTATCAGGACCTGGCCGAGCGCCGGCACTGGATGATTGCGCATGAACGCGGCGAGAACACGCGGGCCGAACAGTGGCTAAAACGCTTAATGCAAGACATTGACGAGTTTAGCGCAGCTGGTGTCACCGCGCTGGAAAACGTCTATAAAATCATTAAAAAGCAATACCGTATGCTGACTTTGGCTAGCTATTATGATGAGCAGGACCGGCATGCACTGGCGGCCTTAAGTCTGCCTTTGCCGTATATATTGGAAGAAATTGAAGCACAGCTGGCAGCACAACTGGAACAGGCTGAACCAAGCGGCCAGATTACCTTTTGCCAGCTGGGCCAGCTGCGTCCGCTGCCGTATAAACTGGTGGTGATGCTGAATCTGGACAGTGGCAAATTCCCGAATCGTAATGTGCAGCTGCCATTCGATTTAATGCAGTTGCTGAAACCGCAACTGGGTGACCGCTCGCGTCTGGAAGATGATCAGGGTGCATTTTTGGATGCACTGCTATTGGCGCAGGACAAGGTCTGGCTGTTTTATAACGGCTTTGATGTCAATGACGGGCAGGTGCGTGATCCGTCCAGCATCTTGCAGGAGCTGATTCAGCATCTGGCGCTGATTGTTGCCGCGCCGCAGCCCGAGTCTGCGCTGAACCAGACCGTGAGTATTGACGGGATTGAGGTGCCGGAGCAGTTGCGTCAGCTGTACTGTGTGCACCGTTTACAGCCGTTTGATCCGCTCGGTTTTGAATCCAGCGAGATCATCCGTTTTCAGGACCAGTGGTATGCAGTGGCACAGCAGATTCGTCAGCCGGGTGGGCAGCGCAGTCACTGGGCCAATCAGCCTTATCCTTTATTGACCCAGGATTTGCAGGTGCTGGACAGCCAGCAATGGATTCAGGACATGATTTTCCCGGCGCGGCTGTATTTAAAAAGTGTCGGGGTGGAAAACCTACGTCCGGAACAGCGCAGCGATCAGGCCGAGCCGTTATTGCTGGATGGTTTGGGTCGCTATACCATCCGCGATTTTCTGAAACAGCAGCACGATACGCCCGATCCGGCACTGTTACAAGACCGCCTGCCGATTGGCAAAATTCGTGAAGGCAGCTGGACCATGAGTCTGGTCGAACAGCAGCAGCTACAGGCCCGCTTGCAGCAGTATGCACCGAGTGAAACGACTATCACCCGACAGGTCTGGAAAGTGCGTCCTGACTTGCACATCCGCCTGACCCTGCCAAAACAGGGCGCCGAGCGCTGGGTCAGTCTGGAAGCGTCCAGTGCGCGTGCCAAACGCCGCACCGCAATCTGGCTGGAATATTTGCTCTGGCTGGCCTATCTGAATCTGGGCGATGGTGGCCAGCAGCATCAGCGGATTGTGGTATTTAGTGATGATACCGTCTGCTGTGAAGGAGTCAGTTCCAATCAGGCCAGACAGTGGCTGGAACACTGGTTTAAGGCTTGGGACTATGGCCAGCGCCAGCCTTTGGTGCTGCCATCGGCCTTGCTGCTGAAAGTGGCGGAAAAAGGCAAGCAGCATGAATGGGAACCCGATGCCGAACAGCGTATGCAGCTGAAAGATCTGGAGGGGCTGTATAAGGACTGGAATGATTCGGGCCAGTTTAGTGCCTTTTCGGTGGCCGACAACGAAGCCTGCAAGCATCATCGTGACTGGCAGTTTATTTTGCAGGAGCAGGATGCCAGTTTATTATTGGCGCATGCCTGTGAACAGTTTTCCTATGATTTATACCAGCCGATTTTCTGGCACCAGCAGACGCTTGAGGAGTAAATGATGGCCGCTACTCCACATTCTTCGCCGCTATCTTTCCAGCCCATTACCGACATGCAGTTCAAGGGGCTGCACTGGATTGAAGCTTCGGCGGGCACCGGCAAGACCTATACCTTATCCAGCCTGATTGTGCGGATTTTTCTGGAAGCCTATTTACCCCATCAGGTGGTGGCGACCACCTTTACCCGTGCCGCCGCGGCCGAGCTGAAAAGCCGGATTCGTGCACGTCTGGTTGAAACCCTACGTTATTTTGAACAGTGCCAGTCCTATACTGAAGCCGAACTGCAAGCCAAGGCCCAGACTGAGTCCGATCCGCTATTGCAAAAAGTGCTGGCGGATTATGCTGCCAAACCGGACTTTGCCCGTGACCGGCTCAAGCTGGTGATTGACCAGCTGGATGAACTGTTTGTGGGTACCTTAGACAGTTTTAGCCAGAAGTTGTTGCGAGAATTCAGTTTTGAATGTGGCAAGATTGAACGCGCCGATATTACTGATGATGCCAAAAGTTATGTGTATCAGCTGATTCATGATGTGCTGCGGCAATGGCTGCAGGCCCAGCCACAGCAGGTGGTGAATTATCTGCTGTTGCAAAAGAAACTCAAGCATGTCGACGCCTATGTGGGTATTGTTGAAAATACCCTGAATTTTGCCTCGGCCCAGTTTCGTGAAGTACCGGCGCCCGAACTGGATTTAAACCAGTTTGAAGCAGCCATTGATGAGTTGTTGCAGCTGGATCTGGCTGATGTCGACAGCCTAAGCGACTATTATCTGGAGCAGGGCCAGTACGCTGCATTGGTTGGGAAAAAGTGGCGCACCAATCAGCTGATGCAACACACCTTATGCGAGGCTTTGCCGGCATTACTAAAGGCGTTGTCCCAGCAACGTGGCTATGCCTTGTTTGCACCACATTTTGAAAAAACCTTAAAGCTGTGTACCGATTTATCCACCAAAAAAGTGCTGAACAAATGTCCGGACGAGGTGCTGACGCAGTTTGAACAGCATGCGGTGATTCAACGGCTAAAAGCCTTCTGCCAGCAGTTGCAGCAACTGCAACTGGATTTAGAGCTGCTGGATGCCTATCTCAAATACTATTTAAGCCGTGAAGTAAAAAAACGCCTGCCGCAGGTGTTGCAGCAAAAAGGTGAAACCACCTTTGCCCAGCAGATCCGCAGCCTGTCGGAAGCCTTGCAGGGCGAGCAGGGACTGCGTTTTGCCCAGTTTGTGCACAGTAAATATCCGCTGATTCTGGTCGATGAATTTCAGGATACCAACCAGGATCAGGACAGTATGCTGGCCAGTATCTGGCGTCATGCCCGCTATTATCAGCAGGGCTGCATGATTATGGTCGGTGATCCAAAACAGGCCATTTACGGTTTCCGCGGCGGTGATATGCTGACCTATAACAAGGCCCGGGCCGATGTGCAGGCCAAACAGGGGCGCCTGTATAGCCTGAAATACAATCATCGTTCTATTCCGGCTTTGGTGGAAGTGGTCGATGCCTTGTTCCAGCGCCAAATAGATTTTGGTGAAGAGGTGCAATATAGCCTGGTAGAAGCCGGACCTCGTCCCCATCCGGCCTTAATTGACGGGCAAGGGGAGAACCGGCAGCCCTTGCGCTGGTTAATGCTAGAAGACAAAAATAATGAAGCATTGCAGGTGGCCTGGAAAATCCGGGAGCTTTTAAATCAGGCGGCGCAGCAGCAAATCTATCTGCACAATGGTCAGGAGCGCAGCCCGCTAATTGAAGATGATATTGCGGTGCTGTCCAAAAACCATGACGGGCTGGACAAGGTGCAGTACGAGCTGGAGCGGCTCGGGATTCGGGTGAACCGTCCATCCAAACGCAGTGTGTTTGACAGCCAGATCGCCAAAGATGTGGGTGCGGTGCTGACCGCAATCATGCATCCTTATGATGAAGCTAAAGTCAAACGGGCCTTGTTAAGCCGCCTGCTGAATTTTAATTTACAGCGCTTACTGGAACTGGAGGCTCATCCGGCCGGCCTGAGCCAGTTTATGGATGATTTTGACTGCATCCGCAGCATCTGGTTTGAAAAAGGCTTTTTAAGTGCCTGGCAATATGCCCTGAACCTGTTTCAGGTCTGGGAGAATCTGGTCGCCCATCACAGCCGTGACAATGAACGGGTGGTGGTCAATCTGCGCCATTTAAGCGAACTGCTTAGCCAGCACAGCGAACATTATCAGGGTGCACAAACCCTGTATCATTGGTATTTAAAACAGTTGCAGGCGCCAAGTGAACGCGAGTGGGAACTGGAGCGAAAACTGTCCAATGCCGCCGGGGTACAGCTGATGACCATCCACCAGTCCAAAGGGCTGGAATTTAAAGTGGTGTTTTTGCTGGGGGCTGATAAGGACTTTCGCGAGGTCAACAAAACCCTGAATTTCTCGACCATTCAGGCGGTCAATCCGCTGACCGGTCAAACCGAGCAGCAGCGTCTGATTACGGTAAATGCAGCAGCCTTGCTCAGTGCAGAGGATCAACAGCAGCATCAGCTTCGGGCCGAAGCTGAGCAACGCCGTTTGTGGTATGTGGCACTGACCCGGGCCAGCCATCGGGTCTATGCCATTTTGCAGGATCAGAGCGGAAAATCCTGCTCCGGTCTGGCCTTCTGGCGCGGTCAGGGCAGCGACGTTTTCCAGCATCCGCATTGTGGCGATGAAGCGTTGCTGACTGAAAAGCCGCCAAGGCTGAAGCTGCAGCAGCATGAGCAGACGCTGCCATTAACGGCAAAGACTTTCCCGCAGCAGCGTTTTTATCCGCGCAGTAAAACCAGTTTCAGTGCTCTGGCCCAGCATTTAAGCCGTAAACAGGCGATTGATGCGCTGGCGGCTCATATTGAGCAGCACAGCAGTGCCTCTGATGAACTGCATCAGCCAGTAGCGGTGGCTGATGTCGACATCCTGAATCAGCCGATTGCCTGGATTAAACGCCAGTTCCCGATGGGTACGCTGGCCGGTAATTTCCTGCATGAGATTTTTGAACACATTGATTTTCAGGATCAGCAGGACTGGCCGCTGGAAATCCAGCGCCGTTTTAAAAATGATTATCCTTCTTTGTGGCAGGAGCTGCAGGACAAGTTTAGTCAGGAATATCCGGAACATACGGAGGAAATCTTGCTGAGCTGGCTGTCGGCATGGCTGCTGGATGTGCTGAGTACACCGCTGCATCCGGGCTTTCAGTTAAAACAGCTGGCGCCCGAGCAGCATCTGGCAGAATTTCCGTTTTATCTGTCCTTGTCCGATCAGGTCTTGGCGATCAAGCGGATTCATCAGCTGTTTGATGAATATGGCATTCAGATGCTGGATTTTCATGATGCCAATTCGGCGCGCTATTTAACCGGTTCGATTGACCTGGTGTATTTTGATGGCCACCGTTACCATATTGCCGATTATAAAAGTAACTTTTTAGGCGCCGATCAGTCGCATTATCAGGCGGCCTCGGTGCAGGCCAGCATGTCACAGTCCAGTTACTGGCTGCAGGCCGGTCTGTATCTGGTAGCCCTGCATCGCTACCTGAAAGTCCATCTGGAAAATTACGATATTTATCAACATTTAGGTGGGGCCAGCTATTTGTATTTGCGCGGCATGAATGGTCAGGCCGGGCAGGGCGTGTACCATTGGAAACCGCCGGTCGAGTTTATTTTGCGACTGGATGCACTGTTGGGGAATCCAACTGTCGATCAACTGGGGAAAATTGCCTAAATCATTTAATAACATTTAAAGAAAGAATGATTTAGCATGTGGATAACTTTGAGGATAATAGTGTGGACAACCAGCGGACAGTTTTAGCAGCAACGCCTGAAACCCAAACCCCGGCATGGTTTGCGCTTTGGAGTAACTATCTTTTACAGGCGCCTTTTTTTCAGGCGGAAAAGCGAGAAGATTCCGCTAAAATCATCGCGCAGTTGCTGGAGGCTACTCTCAATGGTGACAGCTGTATAGCCGCTTCTGCCGAACAGGTGGCAGCGTTGGCCAATCTGGTCGGTTCCGGTTCTGAACCGGGTTCGGTGGCGCCGTTTATTTATGACCAGCAGCATTTATACCTGTACCGTTATTGGGCGCTGGAGTCGGCGCTGGCACAGCAGGTGGCACGCTTAAAACAGCAAGCTGTTACGGCGGTAGATGTGTCGGACTATCTGCATTTATTGGAAGACCAGCACCAGCAGCAGGCGCTCAAAATGACCGCGACTACCGCTTTTAACCTGATTACGGGCGGCCCGGGTACCGGTAAAACCTATACTTTGGCGCGGATTATTGCCGTGCTAAACCAGGCCTTGCCGGAAATCCGGATTGCCATGGCGGCCCCGACCGGAAAAGCCGCGCAGCGTATGAAAGAAGCACTGCAGAATTCCTTTGATGATCCGAAAATTGCCAATCTGGTCAGTGACGATCTCAAACGCCTGACTCCAATTACCATCCACCGGCTTTTGGGCCTTGGCAACCGGCAGCAGCCACGTTTTCATGCTCGGCAGCCTTTACCTTATGACCTGATTGTGATTGATGAAGCCTCCATGCTGGACCTGAATCTGGCCAGTATGCTGTTCAATGCCATTGCTGAACAGACCCGGGTGATTTTACTGGGAGATGCGCAGCAGCTGGCGTCGGTCGATGTTGGTTCGGTACTGGCCGATTTACAGCAGGTGCCGGCACTGGCAGATAATCATGTGCATCTGGTCACCAGTCGCCGTTTTAAAGCCGGTGCCTTAATTGGTGAAATGGCCCGCTTTATTCAGCAGCAAACGGCTGAACATCCGGCCGCGCAAATCTTGCAGCAGTTTGCCGCACAGCTGGTGCAGCCGGGCGAATTACAGGCCGTAACTTTAACGCAGGACATGGCCGATGTACTGCAACTGGAATATTTACCCGATGAAGCCCCGGATCCCATAGCCGGGCAGGGCTATTATGACAAACTGATGCTGGGCTATCAGGGCTATGTGCACAGCCTAAAACAGTATTTACAGGCCGATGATCCGGACGCGGTGGTGGCGCAGGTGGTGAAAGCCTTTGACCAGTATCGGATTCTGACTGCAATTCGTCATGGTGGCTTAGGCCTGCAACAGCTGAATATGCAGATTGAGCAGCGTTTGCTGCAGCAACTGGTTCTGGATGTGGCCAAGCAGGGCGACTGGTATGTCGGCCGGCCGGTAATGATGACCTATAACGACTATCAGCTCGGCCTGTCCAACGGTGATATTGGCCTGTGTCTGCAACGTCTGCGTGAGGGCAACCGGCAGTTTGAAGTGTATTTCCCGAGTCTGGATAAATGGGTGCCAGCCACACGCTTGCCAAAAAATATTGAAACCGCATTTGCTCTGACCATTCATAAATCTCAAGGTTCGGAGTTTCAGCATGTGGCGGTGGTGCTGGATCAGGCCGCGCAGAATCTGCTGAGCAAGGAACTGATCTATACCGCCATTACCCGGGCCAAATCGGTGGTGAGTTTACTGGCCGACCGGCAGGCGCTGGTACAGGCCTTAACCGTGAAAACCAGCCGTAACAGTGGTGTGTTAGAAAAAGTAAATGAACATTTGTCATTATAAAGTTGGCATAAATAAACCCGGCCGTTGTAAGAAAATGCTTACAACGATTCGAGAAATTTGCGCATAGAGCTTTGCCTGAGTTTTTGAGAAGATGACTTCACACAAAAGCTCAACACGGAAAGTTGAGGAAAATCGCAAAACCAGAATAAGAAAGTCGAGAGACAGCGAGCTTACATTGAAGTAGGTGAAAAAAAGAGGAAACTTACAGCCGCTAAGCCTTGTAGTTTTGGGAGAGACTACAGGGCTTTTTTATTGGCAGTTCAAAATCAAAAAAATGAAGCGTCATTCATCGACGTAAGCGAAAACGTACAAGGAGAGAGGTAATTATCTGCTTCTTTCCCCAAGGGCTTGTGGCAAAATCTATCACATAAGGAAAGCCAATTAAAACAGGGAATGTTGATTAGAAGAAGGCCAAAGCCTCGCTATACATCACAATAAATAAAATTAGAACAACGAAAAAAGAAGAAACTACAGCGCAAAAAATAGCCCGGGAATTTATTCCCGGGCTATTTTTATTCCATCTTGGCTTATTTGCGTTTGATCATCTTGGGCTTCTACTCGGTGTTTTATCAAATGGAGCGTAAACCTCTGTCTTTCAGGTCAGAGATATAAGCGACACGACATGAAATGTCGTTTAATTGCTAAAAAACAATATATTAAGCCTAATATGAGCTAATATAAGCCCATGAAAACACTTAAATTACGTATAAAAGACAAACATTGTAAGGTGCTAGACCAATTGGCATCTGAAGTTAATTTTGTCTGGAACTATGTCAATGATTTGTGTTTCAAACACCTACAGCGCAAACAACAATTCTTTTCAGCATACGATATTGCTAAATATACGAAAGGCGCATCAAAGGAATGTAATCTTCATAGCCAAACCATTCAGGCTGTAACAGAAGAATTGGTCACTCGCAGAAAACAGTTCAAAAAATCAAAATTGACATGGCGTGTCAGTAATAAGAAATCAGCAAGAAGATCACTAGGTTGGATACCCTTTAAAAAGGTCGCTATTAAATATGCCGATGGATACGTTCAGTATGGCAAGCATCAATTCAAGCTATGGGATAGT
>NZ_VPCK01000013.1:0-65127 GCF_013418255.1 Acinetobacter sp. YH12155 | reverse complement strand
ATGAAATACGGTATTCTGATGTGACAAAACCTGAATCCTGGTCGTTAAAGTGTTTGTTTGCACTCATATTTTAACTGTTAGGACTCAGGTTTTTTTATTTAAAGCAAACTATGGGACAGCAGTGGCCTTTTGGCTCTCTTTTTTATTGTCTGAATATTTCTTACAACATCTCATCATCACATACAAGGAACACGGTAATACCTGCCGTTAGAACCTCAGCCCTTACTTTTTTAGCGGCATAAAAAAGCAGATCAATCGATCTGCTCATTTCCAACACGTTGGCGGAACTTCTGTCCGGCACGGAAGGTTACCACCCGGCGTGCAGAAATCGGAATTTCTTCACCCGTCTTCGGATTTCGGCCTGGACGTTGACGTTTATCACGCAACTCGAAGTTACCAAAACCTGAAAGTTTCACCTGCTCCCCAGAGATTAGCGCCTGGCTAATCTCATCGAAGAATAACTCGACCATTTGTTTCGCTTCACGACGGTTTAAACTCGTGAGCTCACTTAAATGATCAGCCATTTCTGCTTTTGTTAATGCTGTCATGAAGCCCTCAATGTCGCTTGATAAGTGTTTTCTAACACTTTTAGGATATTGTCCATACCTGATTTAATTTCAGCATCTTCAAGCGTACGTGTCGGATGTTGCCATAACAGTGCAAATGCCAATGAGCGTTTACCCGCTTCAACACCTTGACCAGTGTACACATCGAATAACCAGGTTGAATGCAGAAGCTCGCCGCCCGTTTGTTCGATAAGTTGCTGAATTTCGCTAACATTAATCTTATCACTAATTAAAAGCGCAATATCACGTCTTACCGACGGAAAACGTGATAATTCTGTAAAATTAGATACATAAGTTTGCAAAACAGCCTGCTGATCCAGTTCCGCCACCCAAGTGGTGCCCAAATCCAGTTCATTTTCCAGAGATGGATGCAAACGGCCCAAATAACCAATTGACTGACCATTGACCAGAATCTCTGCAGATTGGCCTGGATGCAACCAGCTACGCTCTGAGCGTACATATTCGACCTGTACACGACCTGCTGCCAGCAACTCTTCAACTTCACCTTTCAGGTCAAAGAAGTCCATGGCTTGTGGCTTGCCATGCCATGATTCTGCTGTTTTAGCGCCCACAGCAATCATTGCCAGGGTTGGAATCTGTTTCAGGTCATGAATTGAGGCTGCGTCCTGATAATCAAAACGTAAACCCAGTTCAAAGAAACGCACACGGCTTTGCTGACGGTTAATATTGTACTGTACGCAAGGAATCAGGCTCGACAGCAAGCTTGAACGCATCACCGCCAGATCGCTTGAAATCGGGTTCGCCAATGCCAGTGGGTTGACCGCTGCATTTAGCTGTTTTTCCAGTTTCAGGTCAGCAAAGCTAAAGCTGATTGCTTCCTGATAGCCCAAAGTCACCAGGGTTTGACGCAGCTGTGCCACTTCAAACTGATCCTGATACTTCGCCAGTTTGGTGTCAATCACCGGCAGGCTGATTTGAATATTGTCATAACCGTGAATACGCGCGACTTCTTCAATCAGGTCCTGGTAAATGGCCATGTCATAACGATGCGATGGCGGTACCACAGACCATTGGCCTTGCGCTTTTACTGTTACTTCACAGCCCAAGCGTGTTAAAGCATCGGTAATAAAGTCTGAATCTACGCTATAACCCAGCAGCTGATCGACCTGTGCCTGTTCCAGTTCAATCGCGTCACGTGTTGGCAATACTGCTGCATTTTCTGCCACCGTAATTGGACCGAACTCACCGCCTGCAAGCTCAGAAATTAACTGAGAGGCACGGTGCATGGCGATCAATGGCAGTTCAAAATCCACACCACGCTCATAACGCTGAGAGGCATCGGTATGCAGGCCAAAACGGCGCGCACGACCGGCAATATGCAGCGGTGCAAAGAAAGCAGATTCCAGGAAGATTTCAGTGGTTTCATCGGTAACCGATGAAGACAGACCACCCATGATACCGGCAATCGCCAGAGCTTTTTCATCATCGGCAATCACCATGACATCGTCTTGCAGTTCTACTTCTTGTTCATTCAATAGAACAAGTTTTTCGCCCCCAGTCGCCTGACGCACCTGTACAGCACCTTGCACTTTTGCACCATCAAAGGCATGGAGTGGTTGACCCAGTTCCATCAAGACATAGTTGGTAATATCAACCAGAATGCTGTGCTGACGGATACCCGAACGTGCCAATGCGCGCTCCATCCATTCAGGCGTCGCGGCTTTGGTATTCACGTTCTTGATCACACGACCTAAATAACGTGGACAGCCTTCAGTAGATACAACCACTTTCTTTTCATCAGAAATGCTTGCAGCCATTTCTTTAATTTCAGGCGCAGTCACAGGCAGTTGGTTAATCACCCCAATTTCACGTGCGATCCCACGAATACTGAAACAATCACCACGGTTTGGCGTGATGCTGATGTCAATCACGTTGTCATCTAGGTCCAGATATTCACGGATGTTGACACCGACCGGTGCATCCACAGGAAGTTCTAATAGACCGTCGATTTTATCTTCTAAGTCAATTTCAGATGCACCGCAGAGCATGCCTTGTGATTCCACACCACGCAGTTTGCCTTTCTTGATTTTAAAATCGCCTGGTAATACTGCACCAATAGTTGCCACAGGTGCTTTCATACCTGCTCGTACGTTTGGCGCGCCGCAGACGATTTGTAAAGGCTCACCGGAACCAATGTTCACCGTCGTTACACGTAAACGGTCTGCATCTGGATGTTGTTCAACCGTCAGCACTTCACCAACCACTACACCAGTAAATGGTTTTGCAGCTGGAGATAAATCATCAACTTCCAAACCCAGCATGGTTAACTGGTCAGAAAGTTTTTCGCTATCGATGGCTGGGTTGACCCACGTGCGTAGCCAATTTTCGCTAATTTTCATTAATATAAAACCTGTAATTCAAATCTCTAAAATCCCCCTCTAACTCCCCCTTTAAAAAAGGGGGAGAACCCTATGTCACCGATGGACAACCCCTCTCCTTTTAGGAGAGGTTAGGGAGAGGTATAAATTTGTTTTAAGCAAACTGGCGTAAGAAACGCACATCATTCTGGTAGAACATACGTAGGTCGTTAATGCCATAACGCAACATTGCAAAACGCTCTACGCCCAGACCAAAAGCAAAGCCTTTATATTTGTCCGGATCAATACCTGCCGCGCGTAATACATTTGGATGCACCATACCGCAGCCCAGCACTTCTAACCATTTACCGCGCTCATCCATAATATCCACTTCAGCACTTGGCTCGGTGAACGGGAAATACGACGGACGGAAACGGACTTTCAAATCTTTTTCAAAGAATTCGTTCAGCAAGTTCACCAGTAAACCTTTCAGTTCAGCAAAGCTGGTGTTTTCCGCCACGTACAAACCTTCAATTTGGTGGAACATTGGTGAATGCGTCTGGTCGGAGTCACAGCGATAAACACGGCCCGGGCAGACAATACGGATTGGCGGCTGCTGGGTTTCCATAGTCCGAATCTGTACACCAGAGGTATGGGTACGCAGCAAATGAGTCGCATCAAAATAGAACGTGTCGTGCATGGCACGGGCCGGGTGATGGCCTGGAATATTCAGCGCTTCAAAGTTGTGATAATCATCTTCAACTTCTGGGCCAGTAGCCACAGTAAAGCCAGCTTTGGTAAAGAACTGGCAAATACGCTCTTGCACCTGAGTTACCGGGTGAATGGAGCCAATGGTCTGACCACGGCCTGGTAAAGTAATATCCACCGTTTCGCTGGCAAGTTTTTGTTCTAATGCCGCTTGCTGTAATGCTGCCTGACGCTCGGTTAATGCAGTATTAATGGCTTCACGCACCGCATGGATTTGCGCACCAAACGCTTTACGCTGTTCAGGATCCATTTTACCAAGTGACTTAGATTGTTCCGCGAGCTGGCTTTTCTTCCCCGTAAATTGCACCCGTACTTGATCGAGTGTAGCAAGGTCGTCTGCTGCTGCAATGGCAGCGAGCGCTTCAGTGGTCAGGGCTTCCAGTGACATAGTAACTCTCAAAGCAACAAATTTTGAATATAATTAAAAACCCCACATTCTAACAGTTTTTGGACAGTAGAATGAAGTTGCATTGCAGGAAAATTAGATTGGCATCGCAATTTGGAAAAAGTATAAGATAATCAAAATATCAATGAGATCAAACACTATGGCGCTCGATCAAATTTGGAAACAGCAACTGACCCTGGTCACCTATGGCAATGAATATCTGAGCCAGGATTTGAGTTTCAGTCGCTGGCGTGCGCATCCCATTTTTAATCAGCACATGTTCTGGTTTCGTGATTTAAATTCCCAGCATCTGCTGGCCCAGCATTTTGAAATCTGGCTGGAAGGCTTAAAACGCCAGGGTACAACCCGACTGAGTCTGCACAATGCCAGTCTGCTGGTCGATGAAAAAAATCCCAATGCCAATGTCGAGTTACTACCCTACCCGCATTTTATTGTCAGCCATGAAGCACATAAAAAATTTGCCTGGATTTGTGGCAAGGAATTGCCGGAATGGTATAACGCCGACAATGATTATGAATTTCCACCGGCACAGCGGATTGAACTGCGCCAGGAAACGTTCTGGCGTTATGAACTCAATAGTAAGCTGGCCAAAAAGGTAGAGGCCGATCTAGAACCCGCTCACTGGGATGAAATTCATCTGTTTACCGAGCAGGAGCTGTTTTCCCATACACTGGCGGCCGACTTTCAGCCACCTGAACAGCAGAATTTACCCTATTACGGCATTCCGCTTACGGCAGATACACCTGATCCGCATCAGCTGTCTTTATTACCGACTCACTATCAGGCCGATTATGCACATCGCATGCTGTACCGTTTAGAAGCGCTAAAAGATGATATTCAACAGAAAATCCAGCATCCCTATAATGCAGATAATGAAGTGCTGAGTCCGGAAGAGCAGCTTGACCTGCGCCATTTTGCCCAGAAGCTGGATGATTTAAGCGCCAAATTTATTGTCAAGGTGGCCAACCATTACCAAAGCGCCCAGCTGACGCCTGTCGCACAGCCGAATCCGCTGGAACCGTTCGCATCTGACAACAAGGCTACCCATGCGCAAGCAGCGCATTCAGCCAAAGCCCCGTCTCATCATAAAGTTGGTGCGACTGGAGTCATCAAGCTGATTCTTATTACTGTGGTAATTTGTTTATTGGCCTATTATTTCGGACTTTAAACGCGATTCAGAAACCGTTCAACCTCAGCGACCGAGGTCAGCCGAATCCAGTGCAGATGGGCATATTCGGGAGATTGCATCAGCTGCAGATAATGCCGGCGATTTTTCTGATGGGTTTTAATCATCCACCAGACAATCGAATCGCGGCTAAACAGCTGTCTGATCGTTTCCCGATTATTGGAATTAGGCCAGAGGGTTTGCTGTGAAACCGCGCGCTGCACGGCGCGTTGTACAGAACGCAGTAAATTGCTATGAAACGGTAAATCCAGCCAGATGATGGTATCGGCCTGCGCCCATTTAATGGGAATGGTGCGAGTATAGTTGCCATCAATCACATAGCCATTGGGTGCCTGCTCAATGGCTGCCTGAATTTTGGCAAAAAAATCTGTATCAGCACTTTGCTGCCAGTCATCTAACCAGAACAGATTATCCAGCTCGATATAGGCCAGTCCCAGCTTTTCTGCCAGCGCCCGGGCAAAGGTCGACTTGCCTGTAGCCGAAGTACCAACCACATTAATTCGCTGCATACAATTTCCCTACTCTATCATTCAGACCCTGATTCTGCGCAATAAAAAAGACCGCATAAAGCGGTCTTCTTTTAAGTCACGAGGACTTAGGCAGCCAATGCACCTTTCGCTTTTTCAGCTAAAGCAGCAAATGCAACTGCGTCATGCATAGCGATGTCAGCAAGTACGCGACGGTCGATGATCACTTGAGCTTTCTTCAAACCAGCAATCATACGGCTGTAAGACAAGCCGTTTTGACGAGCACCAGCATTGATACGCGCAATCCATAGAGCACGGAATTGACGTTTCTTCTGACGACGGTCACGGTAAGCGTATTGACCTGCTTTGATTACCGCTTGGAACGCTACGCGATATACGCGTGAACGAGCACCATAGTAACCTTTAGCACGAGCAAGAATTTTTTTATGACGGCGATGAGCCTGTACACCACGTTTTACACGAGCCATTTATAAATCTCCTTAGATGTATGGGCACATACGACGAACTGAAGCAACGTCACTCACGTGAACCATTACACAGCCGCGCAATTGACGGATACGTTTAGCAGATTTTTTGGTCAAAATGTGGCGTTTGAACGCTTGTTTACGCTTGAAACCGTTAGCAGTCGCTTTGAAACGTTTAGCTGCACCACGGCGAGTTTTTAACTTAGCCATAACAACCTCTTTTAAGTACCTGTTCGGCTCATTTGCACCATTACAAACGACCTGCAGGTAAGGGAGCACGTATTCTAAAGCATCTTTGCCTAAAACAAAAGCAGATATTGCAAAAGTTGCTCGTCTTCTATCGGCAGATGAGGTCTTTGAGATTAGCAGGATCTCTCCTTTTTATTGAACAGCCAAAACATGAAGATGGAACATCTTATTTTTATAGCGGAAGACTTGTACTGAAGCCCGATTCAGGAAATACTGCGCAGCGTTCCTTCTTTTGCCCAACAACAAGCTAATCCTCATGAAAAAAACCATTTGCCTGAGTCTGTGTCTGGCACTGCCGCTTAGTGCCACGCTTGCCATTGCTGCCCCTGCCGAACAACTGCAAGTACAAAAAACCTCGGCGTTGGCTGCCCATCTGACCACGCGTATTCAATGGACCGAGTTTCCGCAGCTGCGTTATAGCAATGCCGATTTAAAGCAGCAAAACCGCGCGGCCATTTTACGGATTCATGCCGATGAATCGGGGCAAATCAACAAAGTCACGGTACAGGAAAGTACCGGGCTAAAATCTTTAGATCAGCTGATTAGCCAGGCGGTAAAACAGGCCAAAATCAAACCACATCTGGTCGATGATACCCCGGTTCCAGTGATTGGTTATCAGGTCTTTCATCTGGATTTAAAAGATACTGCTCAGGACTGCCACTACAGCTTTGACTCGACTGTCTGGCAAGCGCAGCAAGCCGGCGCAAAAAGCGCGTTTCAATATCGCAGCCAGCCTCAACTGAACGTCACCGAAGATGAGTTAAATGGCCATGCCCGCCGGATTCAGTTCAAAATGAAAGCCGATAAATACGGCAACATCCACAAGGTTAAAATTCAGCAAGGCTCCGGCCGTTATGCGCTGGACCAGAAACTGATTCAGGCGCTGCAAGGTGCACAGGTCGATGTACCACGCAAATTCTGGATCTATAAAAAATCCAGCCTGAAAGATGAAGTCCGTTTTCAGCCAGCAGAATGTGAGGGCTAAACTAGAACATGGCATAAGCCAGATAAATAAACAGATAACGCCCGATTTTGGCTACACTCACCATCAGCAGAAATCGGGCGAAGTTTTCTTTCATTAAACCGGCAATTAGGGTGATTGGATCACCAATCACCGGCACCCAGCTCAGCAGTAAGGACCAGAAGCCATATTTCCGATAAATCTGCTGTGCCTGCTGCAGCTTGGGTTCAGACACCGGAAACCAGCGCTTGTCTTTATACTGCTCGATCTTGAGTCCTAACCACCAGTTCACACAGCTGCCCAGAATATTGCCCAGACTGGCGATGGCTATTAAAGCCATCACCGAATGTTGCTCTTGAATGAGCAGGCCCAGTAATACCGCTTCAGATTGCAACGGCAATAAGGTAGCCGCCCCAAAGGCCGACAGAAATAACAGCAGATAAGCCATAACAGATGCAGTTAACAGGTTCTGCCCATCTTAACTGAAATCACAAAAAAAGCACCCGAAGATGCTTTAGGTAATTTTATGATGATTATTTAAACCTGAATCGCCAGGGCGCGTTGTACTGCCGGACGGGCGGTTAAACGCTCAATATAATCCTGCACATGCGGATAATCTTCTAGCGGAATCTGCTGCCATTCATGGCGTAACAACCACGGTAAAATCGCCATATCGGCAATTGAATATTCACCGGCTACATATTTCTGCCCGATCAGATGCTTGTTTAACACGCCATACAGACGTTTGCTTTCATTGACATAACGCTCGGTGGCATAGGCTATACGCTCGGGTGCAAAGCGGCTAAAGTGATGGTTCTGCCCCAGCATCGGGCCTAAGCCACCCATTTGCCACATCAGCCACTGCTCCACCTCTACCCGCTCGAGCTCATCTACCGGATAGAACATACCGGTTTTACGGCCCAGATATTGCAAGATTGCCCCCGATTCAAAAATCGAAATCGGCTGGCCATTCGGTCCATCCTGATCGACGATAGCCGGAATTTTATTGTTGGGAGAAATGCGCAGAAAATCTGGCTGAAACTGGTCGTTTTCAAGGATATTAATCGGGAAAATCTGGTATGGCAGCGCCATTTCTTCTAAGGCAATCGTAATTTTATGACCATTGGGCGTACCCCAATAATAAAGATCAATCATGTGTATATCCTTGCGCTCTTGTCGTTGTCATGTGTTATTGCTCTGCCGTTAAAGATACGAGATAAGCCTGTGCAGGGCAACTGTTGTCACACAAAAATTAAACACCAGAGATGACCCGCAGCTGTTCGAAAGTCACCGGGCTTTTATCATGCAAAATATGCTGAGCTGCTCAACATACCGAACGATCATTATGTCAAAATATTAGTGACCTCATAAACTGTAGTCACAAAAAAAGCACTGCTGGGCAGTGCTTTTTTGATTCGGAGATGCTTACTTTTTCTTTTTCGGTCCAAGCAGCATACCCATTTGACGACCTTCCATTTTTGGCGCCTGTTCAACTACACCATATTCAACTACGTCAGCTTCAACTTTTTGTAATTGAGCCAAACCTAACTGTTGGTGAGCCATTTCACGACCACGGAAGCGTAAAGTGATTTTTACCTTGTTTCCTTCTTCAAGGAATTTGATAATTGCACGCAGTTTTACGTTGTAGTCACCTACATCGGTTGCTGGGCGCAATTTAATTTCTTTTACCTGCACTTGATGCTGCTTTTTCTTGGCATCTTTTTGCTTTTGCTTCAGGTCAAACAAGTGCTTGTTGTAATCCATGATTTTACAAACAGGCGGCTCTGCATTTGCCACAATCTCAACGAGGTCAAGATCTGCATCCTCTGCAGCACGCAATGCTTCCGCTAAAGAAACAATTCCTTTTTGTTCACCATCCGCTGCAACGAGGCGTACTTCTTTTGCACGGATCTCGTCATTAATTGCAGGGCGGTTACTCTTAGCACCTTGTTGTTGGTTACGGTCAGGCTGTTTAATCTTTCTTACTCCACAATGTACCGGCCGCGTTCGGCAACGGCTGCTTTTACTAGGTCAACGAAAGCATCAATTGACATAGTACCCAAATTTTTTCCTGAGCGGGTACGCACGTTCACTGTACCTTCCTCTACTTCACGGTCGCCAAGAACCAGCAAGTAAGGAATACGCTCTAAAGTACGTTCACGAATCTTAAAGCCGATTTTCTCATTTCTCAAGTCAGAAATCGCACGAATACCGTTTTCTTTCAGTTTCTCGACGACTGACCCACAGGCTTCAGCTTGCGCGTCGGTAATATTCATTACACAGGCTTGTGTTGGCGATAACCAAGGTGGCATAAAGCCCGCATAGTGTTCAATAAGTATACCAATAAAACGCTCAAAACTCCCAAGAATCGCACGGTGTAACATTACCGGCTGATCACGGTCGTTATCTTCCGTCACATAAGAAGCATCTAAACGTTCTGGCAAGTTAAAGTCACACTGAATGGTACCGCACTGCCATACACGGCCTAAGCAGTCTTTCAATGAGAATTCAATTTTCGGACCATAGAATGCACCTTCACCCGGCTGTAGTTCCCAGGCCAGACCCGCTGCATCCAAAGCATCGGCCAGTGATTTTTCCGCCAGATCCCACAGTGCATCATCACCGACACGTTTTTCAGGACGAGTCGATAACTTCATTTGCACATCTTCAAAACCAAAGTCTTTGTAGACGTCTAAGGTTAATTGAATAAAGTCAGCAACCTCTTGGCCAATCTGCTCTTTGGTACAGAAAATATGCGCATCATCTTGAGTGAAACCACGTACCCGCATAATACCGTGCAATGAACCCGATGGCTCGTTACGGTGACATGAACCAAATTCTGCCAGACGGATTGGTAAATCACGATACGACTTTAGGCCCTGGTTAAACACCTGCACGTGACATGGGCAGTTCATTGGCTTCACTGCGTAGTTACGGTTTTCAGAATGCGTGGTAAACATGTTTTCCGCATAGTTCGCGGCATGACCCGATTTTTCCCATAAGGTGAAATCGACCACCTGCGGAGTACGGATTTCCTGATAACCGTTGTCCTGCTGCACTTTACGCATGTACTGTTCCAGCACCTGGTAAATGGTCCAGCCATTTGGATGCCAGAACACCATACCCGGCGCTTCTTCCTGCATATGGAACAGGTCTAAGGCTTTACCAATTTTACGGTGGTCACGCTTTTCTGCTTCTTCAATACGTTTGATGTAGGCAGCCAGCTGTTTTTTGTCAGCCCAAGCGGTACCGTAAATCCGTTGCAGCTGCTCGTTCTTGGCATCACCGCGCCAGTAAGCACCCGAGATTTTGGTCAGCTTGAACGATTTTAAGAATTTGGTATTTGGTACGTGCGGACCACGGCACATATCCAGATAGTCCTGATGGTAGTACAGGCCCATTTGAGTTTCTTCAGGCATGTCTGCAATCAGGCGCAGTTTGTATTCTTCGCCACGCGCAGTGAATTCAGCAATAACTTCATCACGCGGGGTCATTTTTTTCACAACATCGTAGTCCTGGTCGATGAGCTTTTTCATACGCTCTTCGATGGCCGCCATGTCATCTAAAGTAAATGGACGTGGCATCCAGATGTCATAGTAGAAACCTTCTTCAATGACCGGACCAATCACCATTTTTGCTTCAGGGAACAATTGTTTTACCGCATGGCCCACCAGGTGCGCACAAGAGTGACGAATAATTTCGACCCCTTCTTCGTCTTTCGGTGTGATGATTTGTAAGGTGGCATCTTCGGTAATTAAATCGCAGGCATCGACTAAACGATCGTTCACACGACCTGCCACAGTATTTTTGGCAAGACCCGGGCCGATGCTTTGTGCAACTTCCATCACAGATACGGCTTGATCAAATTGTTTTTGATCACCATTCGGCAAAGTGATAATTGGCATAGAAAATCCTTAAGGAGTGATGCCCCGTACCATGGAGCATGTCACCGCGAGATTATGATCGAGGAGAACCTCAAAAGATAAAAAACGGTGGTAAATAAAAAAATCGACTAGAATTTTACACGTCTTGGCGCGGTGATTAAACCTTTTCTCCGAGAAAATTCAAATTAAGCCTCGTGTTTATGCTTAATTTTTTCCGATTTAAAAAAATGTGCTGCATGGGCCAATTTTATTTCCGGATTTACCGGTCAAACGGATGATGTGGCTTTTTATATGCTGATCTGGCCAATCTATCTGCAACTGCCATCATCAGCTACACCCAGATAAAAAAGAAATATCTCTATACAATTTTACCGGATCAAAAAAGGTTTATATTTCAGGTGATAGCGTGCCTATTCAGCAGCAATACCGCTCACTCGACTAAAGAATAACTGCAAGCCTGCACTGAAATGAATATCTTTAAACCAGAGAAACAATAAATATGATTAGGGAGTAATAATAATGGTTAGCGCATATGATCAATTGCCGCGTACCCCTGCCAATTTCGTGGCCTTGTCTCCACTGAGATACCTTGAACGCGCTGCTTATATCTACCCGCATCAGGACGCCATTATTCACGGTAAACGCCGCATTACCTGGCGAGAAAAATATCAACGCTGCCGCCAGTTTGCCCATCAGCTACAACAGCTGGGGGTCGGCAAGAATGATACCGTGTCCACCCTACTCCCGAACGTACCAGCCATGCTGGAAGCACATTTCGCCGTACCAATGGCAGGCGCCGTCCTCAATACCCTCAACACCCGGCTCGATGCCAAAAGTCTGGCCTTTATGCTGGAACATGCCGAATCCAAAGTGTTACTGGTTGATCCGGAATTTTCTGCCGTGGCCAAAGAAGCGCTGGCGTTGGTGCCACAAGAGATTTTTGTGATTGATGTTGAAGATGAGCTGTATGAGCAGTGCTTTACTGCCCCGATTGGCCAGATTGAATATGAAGACTGGCTGGCTGAAGGCGATGCCAATTTTGAATGGTCACTTCCACAAGATGAATGGGATGCGATTAGCCTGAACTATACCTCTGGCACCACCGGCAACCCGAAAGGCGTGGTCTATCATCATCGTGGGGCTTATATCAATGCCGCCAGTAATATTATTGCCTGCGGTATGACCCCACGTGCCACCTATTTATGGACCTTGCCACTGTTCCACTGCAACGGCTGGTGTTTTGCTTGGACCATGGCAGCCAATGGCGGTACCAATATCTGCCTACGTAAAGTCGATCCTGAGCTGATTTTTAAACTGATTGCTGAACATAAAGTTGATTACTTCTGCGGCGCACCGATTGTACTGTCGATGCTGATTAATGCTCCGGAACAGCAACAGATCAAAATTGAGCATCGCGTAGAAGTGATGGTGGCCGGTGCTGCACCACCTGCGGCGATTATTGAAGGGATGCGTAATCTGGGCATTAACGTGACCCATGTTTATGGCTTAACTGAAACCTATGGCCCATCGGCGCTATGTGCATCACAAGCTGGCTGGTCTGAGCTGACTATTCAGGAACAGGCGCAATTGCATTCACGCCAAGGCGTGCCGTATCCGCTGCAAGATGGCATGAAAGTCCTCGACCCGGAGACCATGCAACCGGTACCGAACGATGGCGAAACCATGGGCGAAATTATGTTCCGTGGCAATATCGTGATGAAAGGCTATTTAAAAAATCCGGAAGCGACGGCCGAAGCCTTTGCCGGTGGCTGGTTCCATACCGGCGACCTGGCCGTTTGCCAGCCGGATGGCTATGCCAAAATTACCGACCGCTCCAAGGATGTGATTATTTCCGGCGGTGAAAATATTTCCTCGCTGGAGGTTGAAGAGGTGCTGTACCAGCACCCTGCGGTCCTCACCGCGGCAGTGGTGGCCAAACCGGATCCGCGCTGGCAGGAAGTCCCGTGCGCCTTTATTGAAATTAAAGAAGGTAAAATCGTGACCGAAGATGAAATCATTGCCTTCTGCCAGCAGCATCTGGCGCGCTTTAAAGTGCCAAAAGAAGTGGTGATTACCGAGATTCCTAAAACCTCGACCGGCAAATTACAGAAGTTTGTATTACGTGAATGGGCCAAAGAACGCGCTGTCGGCGAGTTCGGTTAAAGCCAGCTGAGATGTTGATGCGGGTCATAGTGCCCGTTTTCAAATCAGTCACCCAAAAATGAACCGCAATAAAAAAACGACTCCATTGAGTCGTTTTTAATGGCTTCGGACCAGATGAAGTCTGATTAGCTTAATTGTCAGATAACAGCGCCACTTGCTGCACATAGTTAAATAATTTTAACTTGGATGCTTCCAGCTCTGCTTCCGGCATTTCCACTTTCAAATCACGGTGAATGCGCAACACATGCTGACGCAGGGTATGTCGTTCTGCCGCATTATAAGTTTTGCAGAAATCATTAATTACCGGATCACCATCTTTAATAATCCGCTCGACCCAGCGTTGCAGCTGTGCGGTTTTTTTGGCACCCTGCTGCGGGGTTAAATAAGACAGAATCACCGATTCATCTTCATTGCGCAGCAGTTTCCCAATCCGCTGGAACTGACGGCGACGCGCCTCATGCGAACTGATATTCTGCACTTCAATGAGTGCATCAATTAAACGCTCATCTACAGGAAGCTTTTGAATTTGCTTCGGGTTCAGTTGAGCCAACTGCTCGCCCAAAGCAGCCATACGCTGTACGGCTTTTTTCTGTTCAGTTTTACTTGCACGTCCTTCTAAAGATTCGAAATCATCTTCGGTAAAACGGTGCGGTCGACGTGCCACGATTAATCTGCCTCGTAAAATTTTGCTGCAAAAAGTGCCTGAATTTCAGATAAAGCTTGTTCTTCATCTGCACCTTCAATCACTAAACGTAAAGTTGTGCCCTTACCTGCGCCGAGCATGAGCAGGGACATGATATTTTTTGCATCGACCAACTTGTCACCTTTGCCAATTTGAATGGACGAACGGAATTTCGTGGTGACTTCAATCAGTTTGCCTGATGCACGCGCATGTAAACCTAGTTTATTAATTACGTCAACAGTTGTGTCAATCATGACCAGTGCTTCATTTCCCGGTGTAAGACTTGAATAGACCATTGTGCCTCAAGTGCCTTTTTTAGTCTATCCACCATATAAACAGATCGGTGCTGCCCACCGGTACAGCCAATAGAGATGGTCATATAATGACGATGCCCTTCTGCAAATGCAGGCAGCCATTTATTTAAAAACTGATAAATATCCTGGAACATTTCATTGGTCTGTTCATGCTGTTCCAGAAACTGTTGCACCGGCTCATCCAGCCCGGAATATTTGCGCAAAGACAGATCCCAATGTGGGTTCGGCAAATGCCGGATATCAAAGACATAGTCGGCATCCAGCGGAATACCATGCTTGTAGCCAAAAGATTGCAAAATCACAATCAGCTTATCGGTCTGGCCCAGCTTCGACAGCAAGGTGTGTTTTAAGTCATGCACACTCTTGTCGGTGGTATCAATGTGCACCGTGGAGCGCAGCTGAATCGGCATAAGCAGGACTTTTTCTTCCTGAATGCATTCATTCAAGCTTTTAAAACGGCTAGAGAGTGGATGCGGACGGCGTGATGCGCTAAAACGGGCAATCAATTCCTGATCTTGCGTGGTCAGATAAATAATATCGACTGAACCATGCTTTTGCAGTTGCTCAAATACCAAATCAAACTCTTGCAAGTCGGCACGGGTACTGCGTACATCTACCCCCAATGCCAACTGTTCCAAGTTATTTTCCTGATCCAGTTTATCCACAATTTCGGGAAGCAATGCCAAAGGTAAATTATCAATACAGTAATAACCCAAATCTTCCAACACTTGTAATGCCGAGGATTTTCCTGAACCTGATTGTCCGGTCACAATCAAAATACGCTTCATGACAAGGCTGTCCTTTCCATTGCTGAGCTATGCAGTCGGTTTGATCTGCATATTATCAATTAAGCGGGTGCTTCCCAATTTTGCCGCCACGAACAAAACAATCTCTTGATTAAATTCATCAATTTTTTGCAGTTCAGGTGTACGTGCCTCTACATAGTCCACAACAAAGCCGGCCTGCGTCAATGCTGCCTTAATATTCGCTAACACTTCTGACAGCTTTTCACCCTGTTGCAGTGCCTGTTCAGCATTTTTCAGGCTTTGATAAATTACTGGTGCCGTTTTACGTTCCTGTTCACTTAAATAACCGTTACGTGAACTGAGCGCCAGACCATCCTCTGCCCGGACAATTGGCACGCCAATCACTTCCAGCGGAATATTCAGGTCACGTACAAACTGACGGATCACCGCCAGCTGTTGATAATCTTTTTGGCCAAAGAAGGCATAGTTCGGCTGCACAATATTAAACAGCTTGGTCACCACCACCGCGACACCATCAAAATGTCCCGGACGCTGCAAACCACACAGGTCTTCGGTAATTTCAGACACACTGATGTTGGTTAAACGCGGGTTTTTGCCATACATTTGCTCGACAGAAGGTGCAAATACGATGTCACAACCGGCTTCTGCCAGCAATTGACTGTCTTGTTCCAAGGTCCGTGGATAGTTGTCAAAGTCTTCATTTGGACCAAACTGAATCGGGTTCACGAAGATGCTGACCACCACCACATCACATAATTGACGCGCTTCACGCACCAGGCTCAGATGGCCTTCATGCAAATTGCCCATGGTCGGGACAAAACCAATAATTTTACGCGCTGCACGTGCAGGATTTAATGAGGCTGCCAATCCCTGAATCGTGGTTTCTGTTTTCATGTTTTACAACTCAACTTGGAAAGTTTGTTCACGTGCCGGGAAAGAACCATCTTGTACCGCAGCATGATAGGCTTTGAAGGCATCTAAAATGGCCGTTTCACCAGACTGCTCTTTCATAAAGTTCCGTACAAATTTGGCAACGCGGCCAAACGTCAGACCCAGCATATCTTGCACCACCAGCACCTGACCATCGGTGTCTGCACCGGCACCAATCCCAATTACCGGAATATGCGGAAACAGGACACTAATTTCCTGACCAAGCTGTGCAGGTACACATTCCAGCAATAACAGCGCAGCACCAGCATCAACCACCGCCTGACAGTCAGCAATCAACTTGTCTGCCGCTTCACGGGTACGCGCCTGGAGTTTATAACCGCCAAAGACATGTACCGATTGCGGCGTCAGGCCCAAATGCACACACACTGGAATTCCGTTACGGGTCAGCACTTCTACGGTTTCAGCCAGCCAGGCACCACCTTCCATTTTGACCATTTGCGCACCGGCCTGCATCACGGTTTTCGAGCTTTGCAGTGCATCATTCAAGGTGGCATAACTCATAAATGGCAGATCGGTCATGATAAAGGCATGCTGATTGCCACGACGCACTGCTGCCGTATGATAGGCCATATCTTCAACGGTCACCGGCAAGGTAGAGTCACGGCCCTGAATCGACATCCCCAGCGAGTCGCCAATTAAAATACTATCAATTTCAGCAATTTCCATTGCCTTGGCCATACTCGCATCATAACAAGTCAGGCAGGAGAATTTGCGACCATCGGCTTTAAATTGTCTTAAGTCACTGAGACTAATCATGGAGATGTTCCTCTAGGAAAAGCATAGAACATGCTAAAAATCACTTTAAATATTTGCCCAGTGTTCATGGTCCAGCACATCCAGTGCGGGCTGTTGAATGAACGGCAAGTCTTTTAATAATTGCGTATGCACACGCAGTTCGGGGTCTAAATCCAGTAATGGAATCACCACGAAATCGCGCTCTAAAACGCCGACATGCGGCACAGTCAGACGTTCATGCTGAATCTGCTCCTGTCCATAGAGGAGTAAATCCAGATCGAGCGTGCGTTCACCCCAATGGCGTAAACGCACCCGTCCGGCTTCCTGCTCAAAACGTTGCAGCTGATCCAGCAATTCCAGCGCCGGTAAATCTGTACGCAGCTGTATCACCGCATTTAAATAATTCGGCTGGTCTTGTGGCCCCATCGGCGGACTTTGATACAGTTTAGAGGTTTTGACCTGACCCAACGTTGCCAGCTTGTGTACAGCTTCGGTCAGAATCTGGCGTGAATCACCCAGGTTACTGCCCAGGCCAATATAAGTCACCCTACTCATTGTGTTGGCCCGAAAATAACCTGACTTAAATCACGTTGTACCCGCTTGCGCTTCAGAATTGGATGGTCTGCACCAATCCCCGAGCCATTGCTTGATGATGTTGATGCAACCTGGGCACGGGCGTCTTCCTGCTGTTTGGCTTTACGGGCACGGCGGCTGCGTGGCTCCGGCTCATTCACCAGCGGTTCAATTTCGGCGGTCTGCGCGGCATTCAGCTGCTGCTCCAGATGTTCTTCCTGTGCAGCTTTGCGACGGCTCTTGGCCCGCTGACGGTTGTACTGGCCAATGGCACGTTCTTTTTCATCGGTGCTCATGGTCTGGTACTGATCCCACCACGTACCCATCTCTTGAGTCTGAGCATCGCCAGATCTTTCACGCAGCAGCAAAAAGTCGAAACCGGCACGGAAACGTGCATGGTTGGACAGGGCAGCAATTTGCTGAGGTTTTGGATTCAGCAAACGGGTTTGCATTTCCCAGACTTCACGAATAAAGGTTTCAGCAAAACGCGGAATCACCGTGCGGGTGGCCTGACGTTTCAACACATCCAGTCCAGCCTGGGCACGTGCTTCTGCCGGAATTACCCCTTTGGACAGATAAAAATCACAGCGCTCTAAAAATGGCTTCCACAGCAGCACCGCATAGAAAAAGGCCGGGTTGATGGTTTTGCCAATCGCAATGCGCTGATCGGTATTTTTTGCAGCCAATTCAATAAAGGGTGTGATGTCCGGCTTGATGTCGGCAAAAAGCTGACGCCAGATACCGAAGTCAATCAGCATCGGCAAGACGCGATTTAAATGCCCCATGGTGAACAGTTTTTGCGATTCATCATACAGACGGTGCGGAGAAACATCGCGCAGCAACTGAGTCATTTCCGGAGTAAAAATCTCCAGAATGGCCGGATCAATATTGAAATTCAGCTTGGCCGCAAAACGTAAGGTCCGCAGCATCCGCACCGGATCTTCTTCAAAACGGACGGTCGGATCACCGAGCAGACGCAAGGTTTTGGATTTAATGTCATCAACTGCATGACAGAAATCCAGCACAATTCCTTTACGTGGCTGATAATACAAAGCATTGATACTGAAATCACGACGGGCAAAATCCTGCTCAATCGTGCCCCAGTTATTGTCTCTTAAAATCATGCCCGCAGCAGAGGTCACCGCTCTTTTCGGTGGTGCACGGAAGGTAGCAACTTCCACCAGTTCACGTCCAGAATAGACATGAGCCAGCTCAAAGCGGCGTCCGATAATGCGACAGCGGCGTCCGAACACCTCTTTGACCTGAGATGGCGTGGCATTGGTCACGGCATCAAAATCCTTCGGATTCAGGCCCAACATCAGGTCACGAACACCACCACCAACGATATAAGCTTCATAGCCAGCTTTGGTTAAAGCATCAATAACATCTAGAATGTAAGCAGGTAATTGCGTGGTTGATAAACCACATTTTGACGCGCGCAAAGTTTGCAAAAGACGCTGTCTCCTACGTCTGAACGTAAAATAGATTAGATGACGCTAATCATATCTCTAACACAATCAAAGGGCAATTTGATTATCTCAATACTCGGGCCCGGCTGATGCGGTGTTGGCCGATGATCAGACCCGATTAAATACCCAGCCGGTGCCGGTTTTTGGCCAATAATGCCGGTCCAATCCCTTTGACCAGCTGTAAATCTTCAATCCGTTTGAATTTTCCATGCCGATTGCGGTACTCAATAATGGCTTCCGCCTTCTTTTGTCCCACGCCAGATAATTGCTGTAATTGTGCGGCTGTTGCCATATTCAGATTAATTTTTTCACTGCTGCCTGCGCTAGCTGAACGGGGTTGGGAAGTCTTCGTAGAAGCCGACGGGCTTAAACGCGCATCAATTGCCTCTTGTTCAGCCTTCCATCGCAGATAACGCGCATCATAATTTTCTGCCTGCGCATTTTGCAGCGCGAAAAAACTACAAAACAGGCAGAACATTAACGCCAGTTGAATTAGAGCTTGAGCGTGTTGAAATCTTATTCTTCTTGTCATGGTCACTCTGTCATTTTAATTGTTGTTTTGCCTGCTCCCACAACTGATCCATTTCAGCCAACGACACCTGTTCTATATTTTTATGCTGCTGTTGTAACTGCTGTTCAATGAAAGCAAAGCGGGTTCTAAATTTATGTACGGTACTCAGCAAAGCCATTTCGCTGGACAGATTCAGTTTACGGCCAACATTAATTAAAGAAAATAAACAGTCGCCCAGCTCATCCAGAATTTCGTCGGAATTTTGCCGATCCACCGCCTGTTTCAACTCCTGCAGTTCTTCATCTACTTTCTGCATTGCGCCAGCGATATCGGGAAAATCAAAGCCAATCTGTGCGACATTGTGCTGTAACTGCTGCGCCTGCTGAATGGCCGGGCCATGTTTGACCTCAGATAAGCGCGATGCAGGTTTGCCGGCTTTTTCCTGCTGTTTGATCTGCTGCCACAATGCACTGACATCTTCAGGGCTTAAGGCCGCAAACTGCTCGGACTGAAATACATGCGGATGACGGCGAATCATTTTATCGGTAATGGCCTGCACCACATCCTGAAAATCAAAAGCACCCTGCTCGCTATACATTTGCGACTGAAACACCACTTGCAGCAATAGATCGCCCAGTTCCTCTTTGACGTCCTGAGCATGACCACTGCGCACAGCCGCTTCGACTTCATAGGCTTCTTCAATCGCATACTTGGTCAGCGATTCCGGGGTTTGCCTCTGGTCCCACGGACATTGCTCACGAAGCTGTTTCATCACTGCCAATAACTGATCCATGCCGATTTCCACCTTCTTCAACCATCATCTACACAAAAATATTTGCTATGCTCTCAACAGAACAATACTTTGAAAAACAAAAACACAAGGAGTTAGCCACATGCACAGTATCTTCATTAGTGGCGCAGCACAAGGCATTGGTGCAGCAGTGGCCCGCTTATTTTATCAGGCGGGTTATAAAGTCGGAATTTATGATTTAAATTTTGCACTGGCCGAGCAACTGGCGCAGCAGCTGGGTCCCAATGCGCAAGCCGGCGGGCTGGATGTCGCAGATTATGCGCAGTGGCAAACGGCTTTGGCGCGTTTTGTAGACTGGGCTGGCGAGCTGAATATTTTAGTCAACAATGCCGGTATCTTATATTCGGGTGCTTTTGAAGACACCGAGATTCAGGCGCATCAGCGTACCATGCAGGTTAATGTCAATGGGGTGCTAAATGGCTGTCATGCCGCACTGCCTTATTTAAAACAGGCGATTTTTGCCCGGGTGGTGAACCTGTCGTCGGCTTCGGCCATTTATGGACAGGCCGATCTGGTGTCGTATTCGGCCAGTAAATTTGCGGTACGCGGTATAAGCGAAGGGCTGGATGTAGAATGGCAAAAATACGGTATCCGGGTACTGGATGTAATGCCGCTATTTGTGCAAACCGCCATGGTCAAAGATATGGATGCCGGCACCATTCAAAACATGGGGGTACATTTAAGCGCGGAAGATGTGGCCGATGAAATTTTCAGTTGTGTTACGCGAAAAAACTCGTTATTTACCGCCACCCATCAGCCGGTCGGATTTAAAAGCAAATTCCTGTTTACCCTGTCGCGCCTAAGCCCGCAGTGGGTGAATCGTTATAGCAATATGTGGCTGGCACGGCGTCCAGACTAGAAACTGATGGCCATAAAAAAGCCCGAATCTGATTCGGGCTTTTTTTGTATCAAGTGACAAACCGCTTAACCGCGTTTAAATTTCTTCTCGGCTTTCTTAAACTTCTGTACATAACGACGACGACGCGCAGCAGTACGTTCATCCACCTGTGATTTACGTCCTTCAAACGGGTTCTCAGAGGTTTTAAATTCAATCTTCACCGGAGTTCCTTCCAGCTTATAGACCTTACGGAACACGTTTTCCAGGTAACGACGATAATCGGCCGGGGTTTTATCAACCTTGTTACCGTGAATTACAATCGTTGGCGGGTTCTGGCCTCCCATGTGTGCATAACGCATTTTAATGGCACGACCCTGCACTTTTGGCGGATGGTGCGCTTCAGTTGCATCATTCAGAATCTGAGTCAGTTTGGCTGGTGATACTTTTAAGCGCGAAGACTCATAAGCACGATGAATCGATGGATAAAGATCACCCACCCCAGTGCCATGCAGCGCTGAAATCAGGTGAATACGCGCCCAAGGAATAAAGTCAAAGCGGCGCTCGACATCCAGCTTACACTGCTTGCGATCATATTCAGACATGTTGTCCCATTTATTGATCGCAATCACCATGGCACGGCCAGCTTCCAGCGCATAACCAATCAGGTGCAGGTCCTGCTCGACAATCCCTTCACGCGCATCGACCACCACAACCACCACGTTGGCATCTTTCATCGCCTGCAAGGTTTTTACAATCGAGAATTTCTCGATCATTTCATCAACCTTGCCTTTACGGCGTACACCGGCAGTATCAATCAGGGTGTATTTACGCCCTTCACGCTCAAACGGAATATAGATCGAGTCACGTGTTGTGCCCGGCTGGTCAAAAGCAACCACGCGCTCTTCACCCAGCAAACGGTTCACCAGCGTCGATTTACCCACGTTTGGACGACCAATAATCGCTAGACGCAGACCCGTGTCTTCATCACGCTCTTCCGGGTTTTCATCTTCCGGCACATCTTGCAGTACTTCTTCCAGCATCTGCTGAACACCGCGACCATGGCTGGCGGCCACTTGCATTGGCTCGCCCATCCCCAGTTTAAAGAATTCAACCAGCGCGGCTTCTGCATGTACGCCATCGACCTTGTTGGCCACCAGAAAGACTTTTTTACCCAGCGTACGCAGTTCACGGGCAATCTGCTCATCCGAAGCCAGCAGACCGGCACGCGCATCGACCACGAAGATGATCATATCGGCTTCATGGATGGCGGTTTTCGACTGCTCGGCCATGTAAGAATCGATACCACCTTCAGATTCGCCAATACCGCCGGTATCGACCACGATGAAGGATTTATTCTGATAGGTCGCATCACCATATTTACGGTCACGCGTCAGGCCGGCAAAGTCTGCGACCAGAGCATCACGACTCTTGGTGATCTGGTTAAACAACGTTGATTTTCCGACGTTCGGACGACCAATGAGCGCAATTACGGGTTTCATAGATTAACCTTTATTTGAGATCAGTCCACTACACGGGTCTGAACATCAGAAACAAATGGGAAGAAAAAATTTCAGTCAAAGACCTGAATAAAAACACGGGGCATTGAACATTCAATCACCCCGCGTTAAAAAATACGGAAATTGTCGCCTAGTTTAACATAAGGCAACAAAAAGTTAACGGTTCTGCCAAATGCTGAATGCACCCTTTTGCGTACCAACATATAACTGGTTGTCGATGACACGTAAAGAACGCACTTCACCGCTGGTTTTGGCGCGACCAATCAGCTGACCGTTGCTCGGGTTAAACAGATGCAAGACACCATCCATATCTCCCACCACCAGGTCCTGACCCAGCATTACCGGGTTACTTAAACGACGGTTAAGCAACTGGTCATTTTCCCACAGCTTCTGGCCACTGGTAATTTCATAAGCCACTAAACGGCCATCGGCACTGGCGACAAAAACCCCATTGCCGACCACTTCCGGACGTTTGGTGCTGCTCAGGTCTTCGCTCCAAACCACTTGCTGTGAAGCCAGATCAGTGACGGTCACCTGGCCCTGGAAGCTGGTAGTGACCAGGAACTGGCCAGCTACTACCGGATCGCCATCAATATCATTTAAACGCTGAATATCGGAGCGACCTTCACTGATGGCCACACGGCGCTGCATACGCGGCGTACCGGTCACCACATCAATTGCATAAATATAAGCATTGGCGGTTGCTACCAGGACGGTACGCGGATCAACCGCTACCGGTGCAGCGCTACCACGCAGGCTAAACTGGACATTCGGCAAATTGTAAGTCCACATTTGCTGGCCAGTCGCCAGGTTATGCGCATAGACAATACCATCATTGCTGATAGTCACCACACGGTTGGCATGCACCAGCGAAGGTGCCAGAATAGCCCCAGTCAATTGTGCGGTCCACTTTTTCTCACCTGTGGCCTGATCCAGTGCAAACAGTTGGCCTTTCTGATTCCCAACAATCACCAGACCTTCTGCCGCTTCTACACCTGAGCTGAGCCCCTGTTTGCTGACTTCGGCCTGCCACAAACGCTGCTTGCCACGATAGGCCGCCACTTCACCTTTAGGATCAATACTAAATACTACGCCATTATCGACATCTAGCTGTAAACGCAGCGGATCTTCTTCAGCAGTCGATGAGGTGTTTTGAGAAAATACAGGCACCAGGGTTTTGGCCTGTTGCAGTTTTGGCAAAGGATTCGGTTTTACTTTTTCAACTTTAATGCTGTTGCTTGAACAGCCAGCCAATGCAAGGCTTAAAACAGTTAGTGCAAACGGGATCTTATATTTTCTATTCATTCAGTTTCATCCACTTGTGTGTCGATTACAGGATGTTCAATTTCAGGATCATCAACTAAAACGCCGACACTTTCGAGTTTAATTTGTAAAATTTGACGTTCCTGTTGACGTTCAAGTAACGCATTCCATGCGTTCTGATACGCTTTTTTGGCATTTTCAATATCGTTTTTCGCCACGTACACATCACCACGCGCTTCTTCAGCTGTTGCTTTAAAGGCAGGATCGTTGACGGCAGACAAGGTTTTCAGTGCCTCATCATATTTCTTTTGTGCCAATTGCGCATAGGCCAAACGCAGTTTTAATACCTGCATTAAGCCGGCATCATCGACTTTAGAATTTTCAACTTTCTTTAAGGCTTTTTCTGCACCGGCATAATCGCCCTGATCATAGGCCAGTTTCGCCATTAAGAACTGGGTCTGAATGGCCTGGACGGAATCTGGCGCTTCTTTCACAATCTTATCGGCCGTGGTTGACAGATTCTGGAAAGCTTTGTCATCGCCTTCAGCCGCACGCGCCTCGTCCATCAGTTGCTGGACTTTGGCGGTGTTGGTCTGATCTTCAGCCAGGTTTTTCTTCTGCCAGTATTGCCATCCGAAAAAGGCAATCAGCGCAATCAAAATCCCGCTAATAATTGCAGAACCATATTTCTTAGCGAATGATTTTAAATGATCAAGTTGTTCATCATCACTTAATGCGCTCATTGAATTACCCTTTTCCTTATGTTCTTTGGCTTATTTTGAAGAAAATTTTTCAATCATAAATGGCACAATCTCTGCCACAGCTACATCCAACTGCTCGGCAGTGGCCAGTTCTTTAACGGTAAAGCGCTGGTTTTCCCACTCACGCTCACCCAGAATTAGAGCATACAGTGCACCCGACTGGTCGGCTTTTTTCATCTGGCTTTTCATCGAGCCTTGCGAGCCGACTTTCAAACGAATGGCACTACCACTGGCTTCAAGCTGGTCACGAATCTGCTCGGCCAGCACCAGTGCTTTACCTTGTGATGCCGGATCGGCCACCAGGAACATTTCACAGTCGCGGCTTGGGCTGTTGTCTTCGACCTGTTCCAGTAGAAGCAATAAACGCTCCATACCCATGGCAAAACCAACTGCCGGAACCGACTGTTCTGGCTTGCCTTTTAACTGCCCCACCAGACCATCATAACGGCCACCGGCACACACTGTCCCTTGTGAACCCAAATGGGTGGTGGTCCATTCAAATACGGTTTTGTTGTAATAATCCAGACCACGGACCAATTTTTGATTAATCACGAAGCTGACACCGGCATCAGTCAGATACTGCTGCAACAGGGCAAAATGCGCCATGGTGTCTTCACCCATAAAATCATGTAATTTCGGTGCATTTTCTAAGATGCTTTGTGTTTTAGCATCTTTAGAGTCCAAAATACGCAGTGGATTAGTACTTAAACGACGCTGAGAATCTTCATCTAAATCGGCCTTGTGAGCTTCTAAAAACTCAACCAAAGCAGCACGATACGCAGCACGCTCATCCGACTCACCCAAAGTATTCAACTCTAAGCGAACTTTATCGGCAACGCCCATGCGCTTCCATAACCGTGCGGTCATTAAAATCAGTTCGGCATCCATGTCTGGCGTTGCAACCCCAAAGGTTTCTACACCAAACTGATGAAATTGGCGGTAACGGCCTTTTTGCGGCTTTTCATAGCGGAACATCGGGCCGATATACCACACACGCGGGGTCGCGCCACGTAGTAAATTGTGCTCTAACATGGCACGTACACAGCCCGCAGTACCTTCAGGACGCAAAGTCAAAGACTCTGGCGGATTGCCTTTGTCCAGGAAGGTGTACATTTCTTTTTCAACGATATCGGTTGCATCGCCAATGGAACGCTTGAACAGATGGGTCTGCTCAACCATCGGCAAACGGATTTGCTGATAACCATAAGCATCCATAAGACTGGACAGATGCTGTTCCAGACGTCTCCAAGCCGGGGTCTGGGTTGGGAGAATGTCATTAAAACCTTTGATTGCGACGATTGAACTCATGATCTACTCAGAAAAACCTGTGCGAATAATCTCTTTTGACTTAGCTTCTTCAAGCTCTTTAACACGTTGACGAACCATTGTTTCGATTTCATCAACCAATTGATTGGTATCAATTAAATGGCTCTTTTCACCATTACGATACACCAGTGAACGCGGACTTGCACCTACCACGCCAATATCAGCTTCTTTGGCTTCGCCCGGACCGTTAACTTTACAGCCAATCACCGACACATCCATTGGAGTGCGGACATCTTCCAGACGCTCTTCCAACATCTGCATGGCTTTAATCACGTTAAATTCCTGACGTGAACAGCTTGGGCAGGCAATGAAGTTAATGCCATTAGAACGCAGGCCGAGCGATTTTAAAATATCAAAGCCAATTTTGACTTCTTCTTCCGGCTCTGCTGCCAGGGAAATACGCATGGTGTCGCCAATGCCTTCCATCAGCAGGCCACCTAAGGCAATCGCTGATTTCACCGAACCGGTCCGATAGATTCCCGCTTCAGTCACACCTAAATGTAGCGGATTATCAATTTGCTGCGACAGCAAACGATAGGCATCCATGGTTAAAAATACATTCGATGCTTTGACTGATACCTTAAATTCCTGGAAATCCAGACGGTCTAAAATATCAATATGGCGCATGGCCGATTCAAGCAGAGCCGCACCGGTCGGCTCGCCATATTTCTTTTGAATATCTTTTTCCAGTGAACCGGCATTGACCCCAATCCGCATGGAAATATCATGATGTTTAGCCGCAGCCACCACTTCACGGATTTTCGCTTCCGAACCAATATTACCCGGGTTAATCCGCAGACAGTCAGCGCCGAAATCGGCCACAGCCAAAGCAATTTTATAGTCGAAGTGAATATCAGCCACCAAAGGAACAGAGACCTGCTTACGGATTTCACCAAAAGCCTGTGCGGCTTCCATGCTTGGTACCGATACCCGCATGATGTCTGCACCAGCATCAACACAGCGCTGAATTTGCGCAACCGTTGCAGCGACATCACAGGTTTCGGTATTGGTCATACTCTGAATGCTGATTGGCGCATCACCGCCCACATAGACTGAACCGACACGAATTTTACGGGTTGGACGGCGTCGAATTGGATTCTCAATCATGATTTCGCTCTACTCTGTGCCATTAACGCGACAAACGGAATTCCGCTTTGCCATTGACGGTATATGGAGACAATGAAATATTTTCATTGTTTAGACTTAATGACACTGCGGTTGCATCATCTAAACGAATCTGAAATGGTGCCTCACCAGTTAAATTCAAGCTGGACGCCTGACGGCCTGTGGCCAGCACCTTCCCGGTCGAATCCACAATATGAACCGACGTCGGACGGTTAAAGCTTAAAGACAGCTGATCGCCGGTCACGGCACTGCTGTTGTCTAAATTAATAATTTCGACATCAGACATTGGCACAATATTCTGCTCAGTGTCGCTCGACTGCGAAGATGACCAGTTTTGCACGGCCGCGATGATAATCCAGATTAAGGCCAGTGCCACTACCGCCAGCGCAATACGTTTTAACCATTTGCGGTTACGGTCACGATTCGAGCCAGGCAGTTTGCCCATAATTTTAATTGGGGAATTATTCAGGGCATGATTCGGCAGCATGCCGGTATCATTGGCATAGATTTCATCAAAACGCTGGATGATACTGGTGGCATCGACTTTTAAATATTTGGCGTAGGTGCGGTAATAACCCTTGATAAAGGTCGCTTCAGGCAGTGACTTGTATTCATCCTGCTCCAGCGCCATCAGGGTTTTGACCGGAATATTCAATTCTTGCGCCACATCTTCAAGCTCAAGCTTCTGATTTTGACGGATTTGACGCAGATACTCACCTGGGCGTTGGATATTTCCTAATGCATTGGGCGCTACATTTGTATTTGATTGCGGTGAATTAGGATTTACTTCCATACGGCCTCAGTACTGTATTTCAATTGCAGATAACGTTGGTATTCCTGACTCTCTGGATACAAGGCACGCAGTTGATTGACCAACACCTGTGTCCCCAAATTGTCTTGGTTTGCTCGAGCAATACGAATCCCGATCCATAAAGCACGAGCATCTTGATTATTTTGCCCGACACCGCGTACAAAATCTTCATAAAGTTCTGTCGCCATTGCTTGTTGCTGATTGAAATACTTCAACTCAGCCAATTCAAGCATAGCAATATAGGCATCACGATTAATCTGTAGTGCCTGAATAAAAGCTTGTTCCGCCTCTTTTAATTTACCCAGTTGCACATAAGCTCGACCTAAATTTTCCAATGCACGAAAACGTTGATCATATCCCAAAGTTGTTCCTGCTATTTGGAGATGTTCAATCGCATCATTATAACGCCCCACCTGATACAAATACGTACCATAGTTGTTACGTGCCTGCGCATTTTTTGGCTCAATAGAAAGTGCCTGTTTAAAATAGCGCTCTGCTCGCTCTACATTAAACTTGCTTCCTTCTTGCTGTAACAGCACGCCCATCATCATATTGGCTGTTGCATCGCGAGAATTAATCTCAAGTGCCTGATCAAGTGCACGTTTCGCCGCATCAAAGTTATTGACTTTAATGTATTCAGCTGCCAGTTGAGTTCTTACCTTTACTGCTTTTTCTGGATCACCTTTGGCACCGGTAGTCTGACATCCACCAGAAACAACTAAGGTCAGCCCCAAAATAGAAGTGCAAATAAATTTCAAGCTTGGCTTTCTCAACTGACACCCCCTAAATTTAATTATCCTTGAGAGCGCATAATTTCATTTCGCTCTGCAACTTTCTTTTTCCACTGTTCCGCACGACGGGTACGGTCTGCCACCTGTCCCACCAGCTGGCCACACGCGGCATCAATATCATCACCACGTGTCTGACGAATCGTACACACAAATCCGGCATCAGACAAAGTTTTTTGGAAAGAAATAATCCGGTTCCGGCTTGAACGGCCATATGGCGCATGCGGGAACGGGTTAAACGGAATTAAATTGATTTTGCTTGGCAGGTCTTTAAGCAGCTTGATCATCTCTTTGGCATGTTCAATGCTGTCATTCACGCCATCGAGCATGACATATTCAATGGTCACGTGCTTACGCGCACTTTCGTTGCCATCTTTTTTGATATAACGCTGGCAGGCTGCAATCAGCTGTTCCAGTGGATATTTCTTGTTGATTGGCACCAGCTCATTGCGCAGTTCATCGTTGGTGGCGTGTAAAGAAATCGCCAGCGCGACATCAATATCTTCAGCCAGCTGGTCAATTTTTGGCACTACACCCGAGGTCGACAGCGTTACACGGCGTTTTGACATGCCATAGGCGAAGTCATCCAGCATAATACGCATCGAGTTTAAGACCGCATCATAGTTCAGCAGCGGCTCGCCCATGCCCATCATCACCACGTTCGTCACCGAACGCTCACGCTCTGCAACCGGCACATCTTCCATATAGGAATAGTTGGCCATCCACAGCTGACCAATAATTTCAGCTTGGGTCAGGTCGCGTTGAAAGCCCTGTTTACCGGTTGAACAGAATGAACAGTCCAGCGCACAGCCGACCTGTGAGGAAATACATAAAGTCTTACGCGAACCGGTTTTATCTTCCGCAGGAATCAGCACGGTTTCAACCAAGGAACCCGCACCATCACCGACACGGAACACCCATTTACGTGTACCATCTTTAGAATAGTTTTTATGCACCACATCTGGCGCTTTAATTTCACATATCTGTTCCAGTTTTGCGCGCAACTTGCCTGAAATATTGGTCATTTCGGCAAAATCGGTCACGAAATACTGGTGAATCCATTTCATCACCTGGCCGGCACGAAATTTCTTCTCACCTAAATCTTCGAAGAATTTTTCCAGCTCAGCACGCGACATGCCCAGTAAATTCACTTTCTGCACAGAAGTTGATTGCGCTGGAGTGGACAAAGATTGTTGCTGCTCATCAGATGTTGCAGATGAAGCGACCACTTCATTACTCATGTGTATTACCTAAATCATGTCTGAGGATGAAAGGAGATGCTCAAGATCTGAGCGAGGGATTATTCAGAGAATAAAAAAACCAGATAAGTATAATAACACTTATCTGGTTTGAATACTGCGTATTAACGAGTACGTGGAGCAATCTCAGTTTGAGCGAAGAAGTAGTTAACTTCACGGTCAGCAGATGCTACAGAGTCAGAACCGTGAGCAGCGTTTTCGTCGATGCTTACAGCGAAGTCTGCACGGATAGTGCCAGGAGCCGCTTCTTTAGGGTTAGTTGCGCCCAGGATTTCACGGTGAGCAAGAACTGCGTTTTCACCTTCAAGAACTGAAACAACAACTGGACCAGAAGTCATGAACGCAACTAAGTCAGCGAAGAAACCACGTTCTTTGTGCTCAGCGTAGAAGCCTTCAGCTTCAGCTTGAGTCAAGTGTTTCATTTTAGTTGCAACGATTTTAAGACCCGCTTTTTCAAAACGTGCGAAGATTTCGCCGATTACGTTTTTAGCAACTGCGTCTGGTTTAACGATAGATAATGTACGTTCGATAGCCATGATTGGCTCCTTAAAGTCAAAGTTGACAGAAATTTTGCCGCATTATACCGAAAAATGGGCTTTTTTCTGCGTTTAATCTGTAAAAAAAATCGGTTTTTTGAGGTCGCTGTTAACGTGCTTCGTCAATCCATGCCATTTGAATGGCTTCTAACAGACCTTCGGTTGACTTGGTCGGATCATCTTCAAAATCTGGAAGTGCACAAACCCAGGCATGCAGGTCAGTAAAACGGATCCATTGCGGATCGACATCTGGATGTGCTTCATACAGTTCAATGGCGATATCGATGCTATCTGTCCAACGTAAACCCATGTCTATTCCTAAGGCAGTTTAGTGTGATGCACTACTTTAGCAAATTTTGCAAATGCTGTACCAGCCTTGAAAGGCTGTGCCGCCAGTGAATGGGCTATAGCGCAATTTCCAGATACGGCGCAGCCGAAATAATGCCGCTGGCCACCACACCGCCAATTAGTGCACCGACCGCCACATCACTGGGATAATGCAGCCCCAGCACCATACGCGACAGCGCCACCAGAATGGTAAAAGGTAACATCAACACCAGCAGTAGCGGCTGAATGTAGCCCAGCACTGTGGTAATCATGACCGCGTGCAAAGTGTGACCAGAGGGAAAACTAAAGTGATCAAGCGGACGCTCGCCCAGGCGAATCACCTGATGCACCTGATAAGGACGGGGGCGCACGGTTTTGCTTTTAAGCAGTTTATAGATGCCCGTACCGACCGATCCACCTAACAGCAGGTAGATAATCTGTAATCCATACAGCAGACCCTGCCATAACCAGACTGTGGCCAACATGACATACCAGAATAAACCGTCGCCTAAGCGGCTCACCACTTTAAAGAAATAAGCCACCCGTTCGGAGTGGGAAAAATGATTGAGATACAAACAGCCTTTCAAGTCGAGATCAAGTATTCTTATTTTTGCATTTTTAAGTTTCATTCTATGCTCTCCTTTAAGCTTGAGCTTAAAATCTAGGTCGTCATATGCGACTCCTGCACCACCCGATAAAGTGCCTGTTCAAATTGTTGGATCGGATATTGCCAGCCGATATGCTGGGTAGATTCACGGGCTTTTTTACCCATCTGTCTTAATACTTTTGCGCTTGGTAACTGATAAATCGAACGCATAATTCCGGCGACATCACCCAGTGGACTAAGCCAGCCGGTTTCATCTTGCTTGACATGCAAATTGGCGCAGGCATAGTCATACGCCACGACTGGCAAGCCGCTGGCCATGGCTTCAAGCACCACATTGCCAAAGGTTTCTACCTGGCTGGCAAAGACAAACACATCGGCACTAGCATAAGCTTCAGCCAGTTTTTGTCCGCTTAAGCTGCCCATAAAAATGACTTCGCCATCGGTGTTCAGCCCTTCCAGACGTTTCAGGTCCGGACCATCGCCTACTACCACCAGCTTGGTTGGATATTTGGCAATGGACTGCATGGCCCGATAGGCATCAATCACCACATTCACTTCTTTTTCTGGTGACACCCGGCCCACATAAATCAGCACCCGGGTCTGTTCATCGGCGTCCCAACGTAAACGTAAGGCTTCTGAACGATGTTGCGGTGAGAACCTGTCGACGTCGACCCCACGACCAACGACCACCAGTGGGCCTTCCACACCAAACTGGCGTAAAGACTGCTCGGTATCGGTACTGGGTACACAGGTCAGTTGCGTATTGTTATGGAACCAGCACAGATAACGCTGGATCGGTTTAACCAGAAAAGCCAAGTCAAAGAAGCGGCTAAAATCCTGAAAAGCAGAGTGGAAGCCGCTAGACACCGGAATCTGCTTGGATTTTGCTACCTGTAACGCAGCCAGACCCAGCGGCCCTTCGGTCACCACATGCACGATATCTGGCTCAAACTCATCCATGGCGGTAGAGAGTTTATACAGCTGTGGCCAGCCAAACTGCAGATGGCCATATTTCGGAATAGAGTGCGCCTTGACCAGACATTCTTTGTTGGGACTAAAATCGGTACAAGGTTGTTTTTGTTCAGGACGAATCAGTAGAATTTTGTGTCCCAGTTTTTGCAATCCTTTGCACAGTTGTAATAATGAATTGGCCACACCATTAATTTCTGGCGGCCAGGTTTCTGTCACTAACGCAATTCTTAAACGAGGTCGCACCAGCTCTTCAATTTCAATGACTTCATTAATCGCGTTTTTTTGTTTTTCCTGTTTAAAATAAAATTTAAAATTCTCAGGAATATTAGGCGACTTTAATACCAGTGTGCGTGAAGACGCTGACATCCGCGTATTCCTCTGTTGTTGTTGTCTGCCCAGCATAATCCTTACAGTTTGCAGTTTTATGATAAATTCATGAAATTAATTTCATACTTGTATCAAACTCGTGGTATTGCACCCGCCTAGTTAAAGGCTTGGAAAAATATTCGATATTTCCAATATTTAAAGCATAATTAAAACATCAAATTAATATATAGACTGTCCCGGTATACACCGGCAGGTGTTCTTGCCGTTGGACGTTCCATTAATTGAACCAACACCACAAATTTATCTTGACCAGTAGGGGCCTGACTAAGCGGAACATTCCAGCGTGAAGAACTGGCGCCACTAATATTCATCTGGGTTCTGAGCTTATAATTCTTCTCATTCACCAGATAACTGCTGCCTGTACTATTCACCAGATTTCGGCTATTAAATTTAATAGCATAACGACTATCACAATTCACCGAAAAGGAAGTCGCAGCCTGACTTAAATAAGAGGCATTCAAATTCAATTGGGTTGCCGTTAAACGCTCAATTTGGCATTGTCTCGCATGTGCCAGAGACAGACTGCTGCTGATACAACAAACTAAAAACAGTACACTCGCTTTCATCACCCCTACTCCTTTTATTTACACACAAGTTCAACCGGTACAGTTATATCTTGTGCCTGAGCTGAAACCTGTAATACAGCGCTACAGGTTTGCGCCTCTCGGGTTTTAATCCGGACACTATAATTCCCTGGAATCAAGCCATATAAAGTGACCGTTCCATCCGAACCAATCGGATAAACCTCGCCACCTTCATTGTTAATATGCAGCTCTGATCCCGGTACAAAACTGCGATTTTGGACATCTACCGGCCGGATACGAACCTGTTTAGCATGGAAAACCGGGAAATTGATTTTGTAGCCGCGCTGGTTTAACGCGGTAATTTGTTTACTTGAATAAAGAATTTTATCTTCGATAGGTAACTGATTTTCATCAAAGGCAATGTCGTATTTCACATAAGGAATAATGTCATGCACAAAGGCATAGCCGTCTTTGTTGGTTTTATCGACATAAACCAGTGAGCGTAGAATATCAATATCTTGATAATCCCCGACATTGACCAAACCAAAAGCATGTTCAACAATTTTGGTAAAACTTAGCTGATTACCCAGCCAGACAACAGCACCACGATAAGCCAGTTGCGAGTCACGCGTTTCCTTGCCCTGAACATGGTAAAAATCTAGATCACCCACCTTGGTTTTCAGCAGGCCATTTACATTATAAAGTGTGTCATCATTGCGATGATTCACACCGACAGCATAGTCAAAGCCGACCTGACTCGAGTCACTTTTTACCAGCTGCAGGTTGGTGTTCTGGTCTGCAGACTGACTAAAATAGACGGATTTATCATTATCAAAATTATAACTAAGAGATAATATCCCGCCAGAATCTTTACGATCGCCAAAGGCATTGAAATAACTGAGCCCAACAGCAAATTGGCGTCCAAAATTTCGGTTAAATCCGACATTGATCACCCGCTGGTTCTGCTGTTCAAATTCAGGATGATCATAGTATTTCTGTTCAGCATAGTTCAGATTAATATTATGCACATAAGGCACATTGGTCAGCCCTAAATACACCAGATTTTCAAATTTTGGATAATTCGAAACATTGTCCAGATCATCGCCTAAAAACTTAAAATCCCGTTCGGTATACTTGGAACTGGCACCCAGTGAAAAATTCCCGAAATCTTTGCTGGCGGATAAACCATAGGAATAGTTCATCTGATTCCGGTCATCATGCGAGGCCATGACCACACTGTCTACAATTAAAATATTACTAATGGCCTGAGTCCACATAACCCCTGCATTCTGAATATCTTCACTATAGGACAGGTTGGTTCCCAAGGTGGTTGCGTTAGACAGCCCCCTGCGGTAAAAGCCATTAACAAAGAAATCCCGATAATCGCTACTGTCCAGATTGTAGTTATAACGCAGCTTACCTAAGGCAATATTATATTCATCCAGGCCATCACGTAATAAACGGTTAGTGACCAGCACCGGAAAAGTTTGCACACTGCGATTACCTAAAACATCTTCAACTACAATTTGTGCATCACCCGCCTGCTGAATTTGCGCCCCTGTTTCCAGCATGTAATCACCCGGGCTGACTTTCTGGCTATAAATACTCACCCCGTTAATAAACAGCTCAACAGTAGATGGAATACGCGCGCTACCCTGTAAGGTTGGAATATTCCAATAGACAAAACTTGGTCGCTCGGTGTAGTTGGTTCCCCAGTTTAAACCGGCAAAACGCAAAGAGTTAATTAACGGGTTATAGGTTGTTGTGGTGTCGCCCAGGGTTAGACGGGTCATGCTTTCCGGAAATTCCAGATCAAAACTGCTATTTAAACGTACCACCTGCTCCTCGACAGAGGTATTCTGATACAGCACCGAATTCTTGAGAATCCAGTAATCTTTAAAGATCCCCAACTCGGCCAGACCACTATAAGCTTCATTTGAATCGCTGTTGGCATAGACCCAGTCATAATTCATAAAGCCACCAAAACTGGCTTTTTCAGGAATCACTTTCTGGTTAAAAACGTTTAAATCGGATTGAAAATAGTGAGTGGGGATGGTTAATTTAATGGACTGCGATGAACTATCAAAAACCGCTTGAATATCGCCTTCACTGACCAGACAGAAATCCGCACGCTGCTGATGTTTCTTTAACTTTTGCACTTGAATTTGCCGTTCGGACAGCACATCACAACCCATATAATAATGCTGCCCTTCTGTGATTAAAATAATATCAGTATGATGATCAAGTTCATTAATCCACAGATTGGCAAGACTTTCTTCTATCGGATTTTCATTCGCATTCGCTGCGAAGCTAAATAAAATATGAACAACAATAAACCACCGATTTTTTATATTCATCGCAAATTCCCCTTATACCGCTAGTCCGAGAATTTAAGCTCCACCATGTTATCGTTCTTATCCGTAAAAAATTGGACAGTATACTTTTTTGGATCTGCAATCTTGGTTCCATTTAACTCATAGCTGTAATTCATTTTGGCCAATAAGTAAGCCATAGTATCGGCCTTAAACACTTCCTTCTTATTGGCATCAACAATCTTCAAATTATTAATCTGAACATGCGAATTGGCCTGATTTTGTGCAACCAGCCGGTTATTCTCAATATTAAATTTAACGTTCGTATCTTCCTGCTTACCGACAAATAAAGGCAGGTTAAAGCTGAGCAGAAAGTTAACTGAAGTTTCTTTCACGGCCTGTGGAATTTCTTCTACCAGAATGCGCCATGCACCCTCCTGATTACCGGTGAGTACCGACTCTAAAGGACGATTAAAACCAACACGGATAGTCTGTTTGCCATTCGGCTGCAGAATAAAGTTTTTGGGATTTAAAATAAGGGTGTCATCTGGTACCAAAACATTCTCACCATTGCCTTGTTGCGTCCATTTAAAGGCTTTAATTTCAAAAATTTTTGCTTCAGTTTCATCTGTAGATTCTAAAGTAAGCGTTGTGGTTCTTTGTTTAGCCTGACTGTTGATATACATCTGAACCGGGTCAATAGAAACACCTGCATAACTTGCAGATGCATAACACAGCGATGAAACTAAAAAGGCTATTATTTTTTTCATATTATTCCCCAGCTTTTATAACGAAAAAGCCTAACTTGGTCCGAAGACCAAGTTAGGCGAAACACTAAATTAGTAGAACACTTTGATTTTATAAGTGTCTGAATATGTACCTGCACGCTGGAATGGAGCTACTGCCGAGTTAGTAACCGAAACAGTATAGACATCATCTGCTAGACCATCATGGTTACTGTTACCCCAAGCAATTGCACCACCACCTGTTTTTGTTGTTGTGATTGTAGTTGGAATACGTACTGTGCCATCATCTTCATGCTTAACATATGTACTTGCATTGGTACCATTGTTTGCAGTTGTAATATTTAATACATAGTGAGTATTACTTCTTACTGTATAGTTAGATGTTTTGGTACCACCGGCTTTGCTCAACTCAATTGCTGATCCGCCTTTAATTTCACATTTTTTTGGAACTTCTAGTTTAATTGGAATATCTTTTTCACAACCTAAAGTTGTACAGTTATTCCAGTTATGTTTACCACCTGGTTTACCAGCTGTTTCAGCTTCTGTTGCATAAATTACTGATGAGCAAGTACCTGCAAATAATACCGCCATAGCTGTTTTAATTAATGTAGACATGTCGTGTTTCTCCATAACTTTAATATAAGAACCATTTTTCTAATCACTCACCCAAACCAGAATGTCTTTAGACTGATTAAAACCCGATCCTGAGCAAGTCCTTTTATTGTAGGTATTCCACAGAAAAAACCATCTATACGGGATTTTTCACACAAGGCTAAGCATTTATTTTTTAAAATTATTTTTCTTGCTTAATCGACTGTTTTTGGGCTAATTCTCTTTTTTTGGTGACCCAAATTCTCCTTGCTACTTGGGTCACTATTTTTAGGGAATTTTTTTCTAACCAGTTTTTTAAGATAAAAACAAATAGATGTTTTTTATAAAAAATATTAAATATCCTTAATAAACATTCCTTTACATTTATTACACTTTTTTTTAGTTTTCCCTAGAATATTGGAATTTTCCACCAAAAATTAGTTGAAATTTCACATATTTTTAAAAAGCCTGACAATTTAAACAGATTATTTGATTGTTATTTTAAATATAAAATACTTAGTAGTGGGGATAGCCTTATTCAATAAACTGTCAGGAAGAAATAATAAAATACATAAACCCCATCAGAAAAAACCAAAGCAGCCCAATCTGTTTTATTCCTGATTCATTTTTTACTTTTTTCGCATTTATTCATTTTTCACTCGACTTTTAATCTGAGTAAAAAATAATTCTTCTAAATAAAAGTATTTTTCAGCCAATTTAGTGACCCAGCGTGATTAGCCATCTCACTCAGTACAGTAGTTATTTTTGGGGCAGATGATCTGGCAGCGACGTCAAAGCAGCACTTTAAGTGAAGCGTAAGAAGTAAAAAACAGTGTTTTGTATGAAGTACAAGGAAGAAAAGCACTCCTTTGAATGAAGCAAGGCACACAATATTAAATGTAAAAAAACCACTCTAGTGAGTGGGTCTTCGCGTTCAAATCAAATGATTCGAGAAATTAGTTCTTTTCTTTGTCTACGATTTTGTTTGCTTGAATCCAAGGTATGAGCAAGCTCAGAACACTGTTCTGAGTGAAGTGCAAGGAAAGAAAAGCACTGCTTTCTTTTCTTTAAGGCACGGAAGTTAACTTAACTCAGTAAGCTCTATTTTTAAATGACATAAAAAAGCCCCTGTGAAACACAAGGGCTTTTTGGCTCAGAAATTAGAACTTAGTTCTTTTCTTTATCAACGATTTTGTTTGCTTGAATCCAAGGCATCATCGCACGCAATTTAGCACCAGTTACTTCGATACCGTGAGCAGCGTTTTGACGACGACGAGCAGTCATAGATGGGTAGTTTAAAGCACCTTCCTGGATGAACATCTTCGCGTATTCGCCAGATTGAATACGTTTAAGCGCATTACGCATTGCTTCACGAGACTGTTCGTTGATGACTTCAGTACCTGTTACATATTCGCCGTATTCAGCGTTGTTTGATACAGAGTAGTTCATGTCCGCGATACCGCCTTCGAACATTAAGTCAACGATCAATTTAAGTTCGTGTAGACATTCGAAGTAAGCCATTTCAGGCGCATAACCCGCTTCAACCAGAGTTTCGAAGCCCATTTTAACCAGTTCAACTGCACCACCACAAAGAACCGCTTGCTCACCGAACAGGTCAGTTTCAGTTTCTTCACGGAAAGAAGTTTCGATGATACCTGTACGGCCACCACCTACGCCTGAAGCGTAAGAAAGTGCAAGGTTACGTGCGTTACCAGAAGCATCTTGGTGAATCGCGATAAGATCAGGAACACCTGAACCACGTTGGTATTCAGAACGTACAGTGTGACCAGGTGCTTTAGGTGCAACCATGATTACGTCTAAGTCAGCACGTGGAACAACTTGGTTATAAAGAACAGAGAAACCGTGAGCAAATGCTAAAGTCGCGCCTTGCTTGATGTTTGGCTCAATCACGTCACGATAAAGTTGCGCTTGGAACTCGTCTGGAGTCAAGATCATCACCACGTCAGCTTGTGCAACTGCAGCAGGAACTTCAGCAACTTTAAGACCTGAATTTTCAGCTTTTTTCCAAGAAGCTGAACCAGCACGTAAACCAACAGTTACGTCAACGCCAGAATCTTTAAGGTTAAGCGCATGCGCGTGACCTTGTGAACCGTAACCAATGATCGCTACTTTCTTAGATTGGATGATAGATAAGTCGCAGTCTTTATCGTAAAAAATTTGCATTGCTGTCTCCGCTTAAATGCTTTTGATTCCTGTCCGCTAGGGCAATTTCATTATTCAGCTTGCTAGCGCCTCTCCCAGCCGAGAGAGGTGAATTCGTTGTTAAATTAAATAGTTAAAACTTTTTCGCCACGTGCGATACCCGATACGCCTGAACGCACCACTTCCAGAATGGTGTTCTCAGCCAACGCATCAATAAAGCCATCGAGCTTTTCTGTGGTACCGGCAATTTGAATGGTATAGGTCGTTGGTGTCACATCGACCACCTGACCACGGAAAATATCGGCAGTACGCTTGATTTCATCACGTGCTGAACCCAGTGCTTTGACTTTAATCAGCATCAGTTCACGCTCAATATGCGCACCTTCAGACAAATCTACCACTTTGACCACTTCAACCAGCTTGTTCAGCTGCTTGGTAATCTGCTCAATTTTGTGATCATCACCATAAGTAGTGAGTGTCAAACGTGACAAAGTCGGGTCTTCAGTCGGTGCTACGTTCAGCGTCTCAATGTTATAACCACGTTGAGAGAACAAGCCCACTAAACGAGAAAGCGCACCAGCTTCGTTTTCAACGAGAACGGAAATAATGTGTCTCATTCTGTACGCTCCCCTTTTCCTAACCACATATCTTTCATGGACTGACCGGCAATCTGCATCGGATAAACGTGTTCAGTACGGTCAACCATCACGTTAATAAATACGCATTTATCATTGATGGCCATGGCTTCAGCCAGCTTCGATTCAAGCTCATCGGCATGGTCAATCTGGATTCCCACGTGACCATACGCTTCCATCAGCTTGGCAAAGTCAGGTAAAGACTCTACATATGAGCTTGAGTGACGACCTTCATAGTTCATATCTTGCCACTGTTTTACCATACCCAAGGCACGGTTGTTCAGGCACAGAATTTTCACGTTCAAACCGTATTGCTTACAGGTCGACAGTTCCTGAATACACATCTGGATGGATGCTTCACCAGTAATACACACCACCTGCTGGTCTGGATATGCCAATTTCGCAGCCATTGCATAAGGCAAACCTACACCCATGGTGCCCAAGCCACCCGAGTTGATCCATTGACGTGGACGCTTGTATTTGTAGTAAAGCGCACCAAACATCTGATGCTGACCAACGTCAGAAGTAATAATGGCCTCACCATTGGTCACTTTATCTAAAGCTTCCACCACCTGTTGTGGCTTCATGGTGCCATCAGTTGGCTTTTCATATTTCAAACCATGAACTTTACGCCATTCATTGATCTGCTCCCACCATGCTGCAATCGCTTCAGGATTTGGCTTCGACACATTCATCTGTTTCAGCTGTACCAGCATCTCCTGGAGTACAGGTTCAACTGCGCCCACAATTGGAATGTGCGCCATGATGGTTTTAGAAATTGTTGCCGGGTCAATATCAATATGAATGACTTTAGCATTCGGACAGAATTTTGCCGGATTGTTGGTGACACGGTCATCGAAACGCGCGCCGACACACAGAATCACGTCTGCATTGTGCATGGCCATGTTGGCTTCATAGGTACCGTGCATACCGAGCATGCCGATGAATTGCGGATCATCACCCGGGAATGCGCCCAAGCCCATTAAGGTATTGGTCACCGGATAACCCAGAATATGCGCCAGCTCAGTTAACTGTGCTGCGGCATTGCCCTGCACCACACCACCGCCTGAATAAATCACTGGACGTTTGGCATGAATCAGTTCATCAATCGCTTTACGGATTTGACCTGAGTGACCACGATGTGGTGGTTGATACGAACGCATCTTCACTTTTTCAGGATATTCGTAGGCAAATTTTTCTGCCGGATTGGTCGCATCTTTTGGAATATCAACCACAACCGGACCAGGACGGCCAGATGACGCGATATAGAATGCTTTTTTAATAATTGATGGAATTTCGCTGGCATGACGCACCTGGAAACTGTGTTTTACGATTGGTCGGGAAATCCCCACCATATCGGTTTCCTGGAACGCATCTTCACCAATTAAATGAGAAGCAACCTGACCTGACAGAATCACCATTGGAATGGAGTCCATATAGGCTGTTGCAATTGGGGTAACGGTGTTGGTTGCACCTGGACCTGAAGTCACCAGCACCACACCGGTCTTACCGGTTACGCGCGAGTAAGCATCAGCCATATGGCCTGCTGCCTGTTCATGGCGCACAAGGTAATGATTGATTTTGTCTTGTTGAAAGAACGCGTCGTAAATGTGTAAAACGGCGCCGCCTGGGTATCCAAATACATGTTCAACGCCTTCGTCCGCTAATGCACGAACGAGCATTTCACCACCAGATAAAAGTTCCAACGTGATTCACCCTAATCTTAATCACTGCGAAATGGGAGGCATTTGCAGCGTTTCATTAATTCATTGTTGCACTGTTATAGCACACATATTTCATAGTTTTCATCGCAATAGGAAAAATTTGTGATCTGATTACTGATTGAGCAATATGAGATCTAAAAACATGTTGGGATAAACACGTTTCACAGCTTTGTTCAGCTTCTCGGCTAGAGAAGTTGCCCATTGCATGACATGACACTTATTCGAAGGGTGATCGATCTAAGGCATATAAAACTAAAGACAGCATTTTTGTAGTTTCGTCCCCTAAAGTCAAGTTTAAAAATTGGCTTTTTTTCTAAACTTGGCTGTGTGCCTGTTTTTTAAACATATCTGGTTTTCAAGCATTACATAGAAAAATTTAAATTTCCGTTATAAAACATGATATTTCATGTGTTTGCCTTTATTTCACATAAATTTTAAATATAAAATACATAAAAAAAATGAATGAATTTTATTAAATAAAAAATCGTTTATTTATAATTCACCCATCAAAATGGATCATTCTGCAGCAGTAAAATGGTTATTTCAGATACAACAGCCGAGGATATTCAGGCGCAGATTCATGCTGTTATTTTTCATCTTCCAGCCTAAAAATTAATCAACTTTGGCGCCAATTATTGCTAAGATAAACGCGCAGATTGATCAGCTGAATACAGCATGAGGATAACAAGATGAATCGCTCTATTTTAACTTGGGGATTATGTTCAGTAGTCGCACTGGCCAGCGCCAATGTGATGGCCAAACAGTACTACAAATGGGTCGATGCCAATGGTTCAACCCATTACACCACCACCCCGCCACCGAAAAATGCCAAGAAACACGGCAAAGTCGATACTTACGGTTGGCGCAACTCTGCCCCAACGACTTCAGCGCAAACGGCGGCAGCGAATAATACGCACAGTCCAACCACAGCACAGACAGCGAACACGCCAGCAACCGCTCCCGAGATGGATTCACAGCAACGTGAAGCCAATGCTGCCCTGCAGCAAGCCCAACAGGAACGTGCCAATCCGCAAGTTTTTTAAGTTTCTGCTTGCTCTGGCCCGATCAGTTAAATTTTTCCAGCAGAAACCGCCGCGCAAAATTCACTTTTCGCTGCATTTTGCGCTATGCTGTGCAACAAACTTTTAACCGTAATTCATTAATCCGTTTATGACTACTCATATTGACCCTGAATATCAAGCCAGTGCGATTGAACCTCAAGTCCAAAGCGACTGGGAAACTCGTAAAGCCTTTAAAGTTGCCGACACTGTAGAAGGTCCACGTCGTTATATCCTCTCGATGTTCCCTTACCCAAGTGGCAAACTGCATATGGGTCATGTGCGTAACTATACCATTGGTGACGTGATCAGCCGCTTTCACCGTTTAAAAGGTGAAACTGTATTACAACCCATGGGTTGGGATGCTTTCGGTCTTCCTGCGGAAAACGCTGCAATTGCACACCAGGTCGCTCCTGCAAAATGGACTTTCGAAAATATTGATTACATGCGTAATCAGTTGAAGAAACTTGGCCTGTCTGTAGATTGGGATCGTGAATTTGCCACCTGCACACCAGAATACTATCGCTGGGAACAATGGCTATTCGTTCAGCTTTATAAAAAAGGCCTGATCTACCGTAAACTTTCAACGGTGAACTGGGATCCAGTGGATCAAACCGTACTTGCCAATGAACAGGTTGAAAATGGTCGCGGCTGGCGTTCAGGTGCATTGGTTGAAAAACGTGATATTCCAATGTACTACTTCCGCATCACTGATTATGCGCAAGAATTACTGGACGATCTTGAAACACTGAAAGACGGCTGGCCACAACAAGTCCTGACTATGCAACGCAACTGGATTGGTCGCTCACAGGGTATGGAAATTACCTTCCCTTCAGCAAATCCTGACGTGTATGCAGATGGTTTAACAGTCTTCACAACGCGTGCTGACACCTTAATGGGCGTGACGTATGTTGCAGTTGCAGCAGAGCACCCAATGGCGCTTAAAGCAGCTGAAAACAACCCTGAACTTGCTGCATTTATCGAAGAATGTCGGATGGGTTCAGTTGCAGAAGCGGATCTTGCCACTGCTGAGAAGAAAGGCATGGCAACAGGTCTTTCTGTAAAACACCCTGTGACTGGTGAAGAAGTTCCGGTTTGGATCGCAAACTATGTCTTGATGTCTTACGGTTCAGGTGCGGTGATGGCAGTGCCTTCTCACGATGAACGTGACTTCGAATTTGCCAACAAATATGGCCTCACCATCAAACAAGTGATTGATGCAAAAGGCGCAGATGATGCGGAATTTGACGCAACTGAATGGCAAGAATGGTACGGCTCTAAAGAAGGCAAACTGGTTAATTCAGGCGAGTTTGACGGTTTAGACTTCCCGGGTGCATTTGATGCATTCTTGGCAAAACTTGAACCACAAGGTCTTGCCAATGTCAAAGTTCAATTCCGTTTACGCGACTGGGGTGTATCTCGTCAGCGTTATTGGGGTTGTCCAATTCCAATGATCAACTGTGACACCTGTGGTCAAGTACCAGTACCTGAAGAACAACTGCCTGTTGTGCTTCCAACGGACGTTGTGCCAGACGGTTCAGGTAACCCATTGAACAAAATGCCTGAATTCTATGAAACCACTTGCCCATGCTGTGGTGGCGACGCACGTCGTGAAACCGATACATTGGATACCTTCGTAGAGTCTTCTTGGTACTACGCACGTTATGCATCTCCAGACTTTACAGATGGCATGGTGAAACCTGAAGCGGGTCAAACTTGGCTGCCTGTCAACCAATACATCGGTGGTGTTGAACACGCAATTCTGCACTTGTTATACGCACGTTTCTTCCACAAATTGATGCGTGATGAAGGCGTGGTACAAGGTAACGAACCATTCACTAACTTGTTAACTCAAGGTATGGTGCTTGCGGATACCTATTACCGTGAAGCGGAATCAGGTAAGAAAACGTGGTTTAACCCTGCAGACATCGAACTTGAAAAAGACGAAAAAGGTCGTATCACGTCTGCGAAATACAAAGGTGATGGTCAAGACGTCATTGTTGGCGGCCAAGAAAAAATGTCGAAATCGAAAAATAACGGGATCGACCCGCAAGCGATTATTGACCAATACGGCGCAGATACGGCTCGTGTATTCATGATGTTTGCAGCCCCTCCTGATCAATCTCTTGAATGGTCTGATGCTGGTGTTGAAGGTGCAAACCGCTTCCTGAAACGTGTATGGCGTTTGGCAACTGGTTTCCTTGAACAAGGCAACAATGCATCAAACATCGACAAAGCTGCGCTTTCTACAGCAGCGCAAGACTTACGTCGTAAAACCCATGAAACCATCCAAAAAGTGGGTGATGACATCGAACGTCGTCATGCCTTTAACACTGCTATTGCAGCGATGATGGAACTTCTAAACGCAAACAACAAGTTTGAAGTGAAAGATGACAATGACGTGGCTGTGGCTCGTGAATCCATCACCACGCTGTTAACTTTACTTGCACCATTTGCCCCACACTTAAGCCAGACTTTATTGGCGCAGTTTGGCATTGAGTTAACCTCTGCTCAATTCCCGACTGTGGATGAATCTGCGTTAACCCGTAATACCCAAACCATCGTGGTTCAGGTGAACGGTAAACTTCGCGGCAAATTAGAAGTGTCTGTGGATGCATCGAAAGATGACATTTTGGCACAAGCGAAAGCATTGCCTGAAGTGCAACAATTCTTGACTGGCCCAACCAAGAAAGAAATTGTGGTGCCGAATAAGTTAGTGAATTTGGTGGTTTAATTCCTTAGGTTCCCTCTCCTCTCAGGAGAGGGTTAGGGAGAGGTGAAATATTAAAAGCACCCTCATCCTAACCTTCTCCCAAAGGGAGAAGGGAATATAAAGGAACAATCCCTCCCTTGCGAAGCAATGCTTCTCACCCTTTAAAAAAGGGAGGAGAACCCATTTTTTATAATATGGACTGTGGAAGTCCCCCTTTGTAAAAGGTGAGCCATATATGGCGCAAGAGGGGGGACCTTTAAGGACGAATCCCTCCAAACCTCCCTTTACCAAAGGGAGGCTTAAAAAACACAAAGCCCGTTGCCAGTCAACGGGCTTTGCACATACAATCAAAACCTCATTTTATTTTTCGCTTGATTCAGGCCAACACAGAGGACAACACATGCATTTGGGCAAACGTGTCGCAGCTATTGTACTTACATGCGGTTTAGCTACTAGCCTGGTCGGTTGTGGTTTTCATCTGAAAGGCACCAACCCAACCGTCGCCCCGGTGGCCTATTCGAAAATGCGTCTGGCGCTGCCTGCCCAAGCGGAAGAATTACAGGAAAAACTGTCGATTTATTTGGGTGCCGCCGGTGTCCAGCTCAGCAATAGTAATGATGCCTATCTGCTGCGGGTACTCGACTATAGCCCGCGCCGTCTGGAACTGAATGGCAAGCTGGTCGAAACCATGCTGCGTTTAAATGTGACTTTCCGTATTGAAGATGCGCAAGGCAATCCGGTGACTGAACCGCGTACCGTAGTCGCCACCCGAAGCTATCAATATGATGTCGCAACAGTGAACACCGATGATCAGGAACAGAAATTCCTGCGTGATGTGATCATTGATGACGTGGCTCAGCAAATCGTACGTCAGATTTCATCAAACCGCTTACCTGCCGCATCGACCAGCCAAACTGCTGCACCATGAAACTGGATTACTTACAGGCCCTGAAACGGATTGATGATGCCCGGGGAGCCTGGGTGCTGCATGGTCAGGAACCACTACTAGAACAAAACCTGATCGATGCTTTTCGCCAAAGCTGGCAGAAGCAGGACATTGAACGTCAGCGCTATGACATTAGCAGCGTCAGTGACTGGAAAAATGTCTTTAATGCCTTAAACAGCCTGTCTTTATTTTCCACCCAACTGGCAGTTGAAGTGCATGGCAACATCAAGCCCGATGCCAGCAGCTTAAAACTGCTGAAAAGCTATTTACAACAAGACAGCAATAACCTGCTGCTGGTGGTCATGCCCAAGCAGGATGCCAGCAGCCTCAAGTCAAGCTTTTTCCAGACGGTGGAGGCCAATGGCGTTTGCGTCGCCTTAACGGCAAATTACCCACGTGACCGACAGCAGATTTTAGCAGTTGAAGCACAAAAACTGGGGATTCAACTGGCCAATGATGCCTGGCAATGGCTGGAACAGCATCATGAACACAACTTGCTGGCGGCCAAAAACAGCCTGATGCGGGTGCGCGATACGTTTCCGGACCTTGAACAGATTCAGATTGAGCATTTATATGCCTGCCTGCAAGACCAGTCACGCTATACCACTTATGATTTAAGCGATGCCCTTTTAGCCGGAAATCTGGCTCAATCTATCAAGATTTTTCAGTATCTGACCGCCTCTGGCGAGCCGATGAGCCTGATCTTATGGAGTATCAGCAAGGAAATGCGACTTCTGATGCAACTGTTCGAGCAACCACAGAATGCCTTGCAACTGGGGATCTGGAAAAACAAGGTCAGCACTTACCAGCAGGCAGTACGCCGTTTATCGCCACAGACGTTTTTAAGCTGGCCAGCGCTGTTATTAAATATTGATGCGGCTATTAAAGGCGTCAGTCAGGACAACCCGGAACAGCTGGTGCAGCAAGCCATTGCCAGTCTCTGTGGTCGGCCTTTATTTGCTGTTTAACCGGATATTCAGACCTGCATAGAATAATTATCATTTGCAATGTCTTCAAAATATTCACGATTTATCCTTAATTCGCTTTTATAATTCCGTTTAATTCTTTTTACCTGTTTCGATGATCATGCCTAAAATAAAACCAACCAAACTCGCGCTTGCTGCGCTGGCCATTGTGGCACTTATTGCTGCAGCCTGGTTCTTTTTAAAACCTAAACAGGAACAGCCACAGTACATTACCGCTGCCGTCAGCCGTGGCGATATTGAAAATTCAGTACTGGCCACCGGTGTCCTTGAAGCCACCAAAATGGTCAGTGTCGGCGCCCAGGTGTCGGGACAGGTCAGAAAAATGTATGTTGAACTCGGCGATCAGGTCAAACAGGGCCAGCTGATTGCCCAGATTGATTCGGTACGTCAGGAAAACGAATTAAAAACCGCAGAAGCCAGCATTAAAAACCAGCAGGCCCAACTGGCGGTGCGTCAGGCCAATCTTGCCAAAGTCGAAGCCGAATATCGCCGACAACAGGCCATGTATGACCAGGATGCGACCTCACGTGCAGAACTGGAAGCCGCACTGGCCAGCTACAAAACCGCACAGGCCGATATTGCTGCCATTAATGCCCAGATTGAACAGTCCCGCTTAACCTTAGCCACCACACGTGAAGATTTAGGCTATACCCGTATTGTTGCACCCATGGATGGTACGGTCGTGGCGATTGTTACGGAAGAAGGCCAGACTGTAAACGCCAACCAGAGTGCACCGACCATTGTCAAACTGGCCAAGCTCGACACCATGACGGTGAAATCGGAGATTTCTGAAGCCGACGTTATGAAAGTGGAAGAAGGTCAGCGTGTGTACTTCACTACCTTGGGCAACAGTGAGAAAAAACACTACGCCACTTTACGTCAGGTTGAACCGGCACCAAATTCAATCAATACCGAGACCAATAACAGTTCATCCACTTCAAGCTCTGCGGTGTATTACAACGCCCTGTTTGATGTTCCGAATGAAGATGGCAAATTGCGTATTGACATGACCGCACAGGTGTCAATTGTGCTGGATGAAGCGAAAAATGTCCTGATGATTCCAGCGGCAGCCATTCAGGCCTCTAACCGTCCACAGCGTAGCCGTGCCCCGGGTGCAGATCAGGCGCCGGCTGAACGCGGTGCATCTGAAGCTCGTGGTCAACGCCCGGCCGGTGACCGTCCTGCGCGCTTAACCCTGACCGAACAGGAACGTGCCCTGATTAATCAAGGCAAAGCTGCACTGGCAATGGTACGTGTCTTACAGGCCGATGGCAGCGCCAAACCGCAACAGGTCCTGACCGGCTTAAATAACCGGGTTAGCGTTGAAATCATCAAAGGTTTGAAAGAGGGTGATCAGGTCATTATTGCCGATGGTTCAGATACTTCAAACGATGGCGCCAAACGTAGCAACCGTGGTGGTCCTTCCGGCCCAATGAGAATGTAAGCATGAGTCAACAACAGCAACCTCTACTCGAGGTCAAGAATCTGACTCGTGAATTCCCGGCAGGTGAATCAACGGTGCAGATTCTCAAGGGTGTCGATCTGGCAATTTACCCCGGTGAACTGGTCGCAATTGTCGGTCAGTCCGGTTCGGGTAAATCGACCCTGATGAATATTTTAGGCTGTCTGGATAAACCGACCTCGGGCAGCTACCGCGTCAATGGCCGTGAAACCCGTGAACTGGAACCCGATGAACTGGCGCAGTTACGCCGTGAATATTTTGGTTTTATTTTCCAGCGCTACCATCTGCTGGGTGATTTAACCGCAGCGGGAAACGTTGAAGTCCCGGCGATTTATGCCGGTGCCGATGCCGATGAACGTCATCAGCGTGCAGAAAAACTGCTGACCGATTTGGGTCTGGGCGAGAAAACCCAGAACCGTCCAAGCCAGCTTTCTGGTGGTCAGCAACAGCGTGTTTCGATTGCCCGTGCACTAATGAATGGCGGCGATGTGATTCTGGCCGATGAACCAACCGGTGCACTGGACAAAAACAGCGGCATTGAGGTGATGCGGATTCTGCGCGAGCTGAATGCCCAGGGTCATACTATTATTCTGGTCACCCATGACCACAATGTCGCCAAAAGTGCCAGCCGGATTATTGAAATCAGTGACGGGAATATTATTTCCGATCAGCCGAATACGCCAGAAACTGACGATGCCCCCCTAGAAAAACAGCAACTGCAGCGCAATACGCAAAAGAAAATTTCGTCCTGGCGCTCCGCGGTGGACCGTCTGGGAGAAGCCTTCCGTATGGCCTTACTGGCCATGAATGCACACCGGATGCGAACCTTTCTGACCATGCTCGGGATTATTATCGGGATTGCCTCGGTGGTTTCAGTGGTGGCACTCGGCAATGGTTCACAAAAACAGATTCTGGAAAACATCAGCAGTCTGGGTACCAATACCATCACCGTGTATCAGGGCCGGGGCTTCGGGGACAATTCACGTTCCTCTCAGGTCAGAACCCTGATTCCCGCAGATGCCGATGCGCTGGCGGAACAGCCCTATGTCGATGGGGTCAGCCCGTCGGTGAATACCAGCGTGACCGGACGCTTTAAGGAAATTGAAGCCTCGACCACCGTGAATGGTGTGAGTGAAGACTTCTTCTATGTACGCGGTCTGGATTTTAACAGCGGTCAACCTTTTGACCGGAGCAGTGTCCGCACTCAAGCCCAAGACGTGGTGATTGATACCAACACCCAAAAGACTTTCTTTAGTGACGGCTCTAACCCGGTAGGTCAGGTGATTTTACTGGGGAGCGTACCCAGTCGGATCATTGGGGTGGTCGATGCCCAGCAAGGCATGGGCGGTAATGCGGATAGCCTGAATGTCTATCTGCCCTACTCCACCGTTTTAAGCCGGATGCTGGGGCAATCGCATGTGCGCAGCATCATTGTCCGGATTAAAGATGAATATCCAAGTGCCACCGCAGAAAATGCAATTTTAAGCCTGCTGGTCCAACGCCACGGTGCGCAGGATGTCTTTACCCAGAATGCCGACAGTATTCGGGAAACCATCCAGCAGACCACTGCGACGATGACCCTGCTGATTTCAGCCATTGCCGTGATTTCTCTGGTGGTGGGTGGTATCGGGGTGATGAACATCATGCTGGTATCGGTTACAGAGCGGACGCAGGAAATCGGCGTTCGTATGGCGGTGGGTGCCCGACAAAGTGACATCTTGCAGCAGTTCCTGATTGAAGCCGTACTGGTCTGTATTTTAGGTGGTATTCTCGGGGTGCTCTTATCTTTAGGGATTGGACAACTGATTACCCAGTTCGCCGGCGGGACTTTCCAAATGGCTTACTCGACCACCTCCATTGTGGCAGCCTTTATCTGTTCCAGCCTGATCGGGATTGTGTTTGGCTTTATTCCTGCCCGTAACGCTGCCCGTTTAAACCCCGTCGATGCCCTGTCTCGAGAATAAGGATACTTTCATGCAATTGAATTTCAGTAAACTTGCAACCGCCTTGCTATTGAGTAGCAGCCTGGTCGGCTGTGCGGCGGTAGTGAAAACCCCATATCAGGCACCCGCTGTGACTATTCCAGGCAGTTTCCAGAACAGTAAAGCGGTTAGCCAGCAGGTGCATGCTCAGGTTCAGGCCGATCAGTGGTGGACGCTGTTTAAGGATGCCCAGCTGAATGCCCTGGTTGAACAAACCTTGACGCGCAATAGCGATCTGGCAGTTGCCGGGATTAATCTGCAACAGGCTCGTCTACAGGCGGGACAGTCTCAAAGCCAGCAAGGGATCCGGATTGGAGATGCCAGCATTTCAACCGGGCACCGTTTTAGTCTGGATGGCGATGGTAATGCCTCGACCGGAATTTCTCTGGGCTATCCACGCTTGAGTTATGAACTGGATTTATTTGGCAAACTGGCCAACCAGACCGAAGCTGCGCGTTGGGAAGCCTTAGCCACCGAGCAGGATTTACAGGCCACAGCACAGAGTTTGATTGGTACAGCAGCAGAGCTGTATTGGCAGCTGGGCTATTTAAATGAACGTTATCAGGTGGTGCAGCAAAACCTGGCGACCGCACAAAAAACCTATGAACTGGTACAAGTACAGTATCGGGCTGGCGCGGTATCGGGTCTGGATGTAACCCAGACAGAACAGTCGGTACAAAACCAGAAATCGACCTTAAGCCAGATTGAGCAGCAGCGTGTAGAAACCCGGACGGCCTTGGCAGTTTTATTAAACATGCCGGTGCAGCAACTGAATGTTCAGGAACCGCCGCGTTTACCACGCACGGCGCTGCCGGAGATTAGTGCCGGTTTGCCGGCAGAATTATTGGCGCGTCGTCCGGACTTACAGGCTGCCGAGTTACGCCTGCGTAAAGCCCTGGCCAATAAAGATGCCAATCGGGCCAGCTATTATCCATCGATCAGCTTGACTGGCGCACTATCAACAGGTGTGGGTGCCTCTACCTCACTAAGCAGTGCATTGCAAAATCCGGCCTTGACCTTGGGTGCTGGATTAAGTCTGCCATTTTTACAATGGAATGACATGAAACGTGATTTACAGGTCAACGAACTGGAATATGAAAAAGCGATTTTGCAGTATCGCCAGACTCTATATGCCGCCTTTGCAGATGTGGAAAATGCATTATCGGCACGTAATGAGCTGGATAAACAGCTTGCCTTGCAGGCACGTAATGTTGAACTGGCGGAAAAGTCTGAACGGTTGACTGAAGTCCGTTATCTTAACGGCGCAGTGGCGTTAAAAAATCTGTTAGATGCACAGGAAACCACGCGTAATGCCCGTTTGTCTTTGGTGCAAACCCGTCAAAGCCAATATAATGCTTATGTAACTTTATTGCAGGCGTTGGGTGGGAGTCCGATTCAGCAGTTGCCTTAAATTTGATTAAAAATTAAAAAGCCCTAAGGGGCTTTTTTAAATTCACGATGTAAAAATTTTAGAGTGTACGATTTCAATATTTTGCAACTTGCCTTCAATTTTTTTCATTTTTCTTGTCAAAATAGTCTTCAGGAAAAGGGTCTTTTCCTATCAAAACATCTCTATATTTCATCACACTCGGGTAAAAGCCTTCACTATCTATAAGCCTAGATTTATATAAGTCTTGTTCTTTTACATCTGAAAAATTGAGCATTTCAAATACATTTTCTGAAACTTGTGCTAATTCTCTCAAGTTATTTTTACCCAATAAAAAGCAAAACATTAGGAAAAATGAAAATAGAATACCAACAGGATAAAAAATCATTAGATTCAACTTAATTTCATCTATTGTAAAATCTCCGCTAAAATATTGCATAACAGCTATTGCACTAGCAAGAATAATCATTACTAATGAGAAAATAATTGCATATTTTATTGATGTTAAATAAGTTTTCTTTTTAGAGCGCCCCATTTCATATGGCATGTGTAAAAGCCCCTTTTTAGGATCTAAAGCTGCATATACAAAATGGTATCCTTCCTCTTGCTCTTCACTTATGACCATAATTAAAGGTGTATTATTTTTAAACTTTACACCAGTGAACTGACCAACAACGCGAATTCCGTTAATCTCACCTCTAAAAGTCTTTCCATCTCTACCTTTTGCAGCTAATGCCATAATGGGCACGTTACTCATTAAGGAAGTACTTCCGACTAATGTACCAATTAACGCAGTATTAGCTGCTTGTTGATTTAAATTACCAATAGACAAAATTTTAGAATCTTCTACTTTAAGATTTTGAATCTTGCCTTCAATTTTTATCATTTTTCTTCTCAAAATAATCCGCTGGATAGGGATCTTTTCCAATCAAACTTTTTCTATAATCCAAAACACTCACATGCAAACCATTTTCATCGATCAGATATGAATTAAAAAGATTTTGATTTTTGGGTTGTTCAAACCCTAATATTTCAAAAATTTTCTCGCTGTAACGCCCTAGAAAACGTACATTATCCTTACCAAATAAAAAGCTAAATAGTAGACCAAAGGAAAATATAAATGACACTAAATAAGAGATTATTAATTGATTTTTAAAGTCAATAATATCTTTACCATTATCAGGATTTAAATACCCTACCAGAGCAATAATAGTTAAAAAAATACATGAAAATATACTTAGTATTATTGCCCATTTAAGTAAATGTAAACAATGCTTTTTAAATGAACGCCCAGAATCATACAACATATGAAGTATTCCCTTATTTGGTATTAATACTGCATAAGCTAAATGAAAGCCTTTATCTTGCTCTTCACTTAGGATGGTAACAACTTGGTCCCCTTCATTAAATTTTACTGTAGTATATTGCCCAATGACATCAATCCCGTCTATTTTACAAGTAAAGGTTTTTGCTCTCCTACCTTTTGAAGCAAGAATTAATATTGGGGCCGCACTTAAAAGTGAAGTACTTTCTGTCAACACTCCTAGCAAAGCTGTAGTTGCGACTTGCTTACCAATATTTTTAAAAGGCTGTATAATAGATTCTTCACATTTAAGACCTTCTATTCTACCCACAATTTTTTTGCATTAATCATTTATATACTCTGTAAGGCCTCACTAAATGCCTTATCCTCCTCCAATATATTCTTAAATTTACTTTTATTTAGACCAAAAGCTGATTTACTACACCAACTTTCAAGTTTGCTATCAAAATAGTAGTTTTTAGCTAGCTCGTACAAAAAGGTTAATCCTAGTCCAACCCAAGTTAACCTAGCTGCCCATTTTACAACACTAATTAATAAAAACTTACTAGCAGCATGCGCAATAATATTTTTTTCAACATTTTTTAAAATATATGATTCCACAACTGAAATTTGTGCTAGCCCCCCGAAACCTATTGCTATCAAAGCTAATGAATTGATAAGTTTTACAACTAGAATTGCTTATAAGTAACCATTTTTTTCTTTTGATATAGCAATTGAGTCGCTAATGAATTACTTCGAACAGTTAAACGTTTAGGCAGGACACTATGGAAAAAATGGTCAGGCTATCATCGCCGCAGTTTGGTAGAAACCAAGATGCATTGCATCAAATTATTAGGCGATAAATTAATGGCAAGAAGCTTTCCTAGTCAGGTGAATGAGATTCATGCACGTGTAGCAGTCCTCAACAGATTTACGGAATTAGGTCGACCACTTACCCAAGTTACGCCTTAAATTTGGCTCAATTAGGGGCGCTTTGCATTTCAAATCTTTGTGCAACAAAACCTACATCTTCAATAAGCATTCCATCACCAATCGTTCCTGCTCCCACAACAACAGCTGTAATAGTCAAGGAAACAGGTAAAGATATGTATAGCCAGCTTAATTTAAAATATATTAAAAACCTAAATATATTAGAAAATCAGCAATAGACTCATAGAAAAAAAATGCGATTCCAAAAATAAAAACAAACAAAGATAATATCTCAATTATAATAATTTGTTTTTTAAATTTTTCACATAAATAAATAACATTATCCTGATACAGATTTGGATACAAGCTAGGACTCTTTTCTCCACGTTTTGCAAAATACGGCATCTTTTCATAACGTCTGTATGTTATAAAATATGAAAACCACATCATAGAGAATATAAAATTAAGTTGTAGTACCTTTTCAAAAGAGATTCCCACCTCATCTAAATACTCTTCAATGCCATATATTTTTTCAGAAAGTTCTTTACTATTTTTTTTATAAATAACAGGTTATATATATATGTATATAAAAGTAGCATTAAGCCAATAACAAGTAAGCTAATTAAAACGCTACCATAAAAATCAACTAATTGACCTTCCATTAACATACCCCTGTCCTTTTTTTGAGTTCATCCTCAGCAAAATCTGCACCATATTTACCACCACCAATCACACCTGCACCAATAACAACAGCTGTAATAGTCAAGGAAACAGGTAAAGATATGTATAGCCAGCTTAATTTAAAATATATTAAAAACCTAAATAGACAATAAATTTTGCTATATATTTCGACGTAAACATTGAAATCCCAAAAAATAGAGAGACAAAAGCTAAGACCTCATTTGTGATTATCTGTTTTCCAAACTTTTCACATAAATAAATGACATTATCCTGATAAAGGTTTGGATACAAGCTTGGACTCTTTTCTCCACGTTTGGCGAAATATGACATCTTCTTTTTAAAATATCTATGCTGTACAAAATATGAGAACCACATCAAGGAAAATATAAAATTTAGTTGCATTACCTTTTCAAAAGAAACTCCCACCTCATCTAAGTATTCTTCGATACCATAGATTCTTTCAGAAAGCTCTTTACTATTTTTCTTTATAAATAAATAGTTATATATATATATAATTAAGACCAAAGAAAGAACCAAAATCATTGAGCCAAAGAATATCCAAAAATCATAAATTAATGTTTGATCATTCATTCACATATTCCTGTAATTTTTTTGATCTTTTCTTCAGCAAGTTCACCACCATATTTACCACCAACAATAATACCTGTCCCCACTACAACGGCAGTAATTGTCAAGGAAACAGGTGCTGTTATAGTGTAGCCTACTGCACCAGCTGCCATTCCTATAACATAAACCACACCACCGCCAACAACTTTCCCAATCCAACCACCAGCTGCCCCTCCAGCAATCTTACTGCCTTCAATCATAGCCACTTTCTTTGTAAGCTCCATATCACCCGTGTTATAGGCATCCATTGTATTTTTAAAGAAAATCGCAGCACCTAAACCGACAACCAATTGCTTACCCATTCTTAAACCGATACTGATTTTCCCTAAATCTACGATCATTTTATCGTAATGCTTCAAACCACCTCTTACAGCATCTGAGCGTATAAGAGAGTCCGTTTTCATATACTTTCTCATTAAAGGGATTTGAGTCTGAGGCTCTACAATATGCATATCTTTGAGTGCTGTACCCAACTGGCTATAAAGTGAGGCATATTTTTTCTTAAAATCTGAAAAATGCTTTGGGTTCGCATATTTAGATTTCATTAGCTGTTCACTTTGATAAACAGCCATAATCGCATCATTGCTTTTTATCACTTTTTCTAGTGATGTTTCTTTCATGACTAGAAGCTCATTCTTTTTAAGCTTCCTATCTCGCTCGCTTTTTTGTTCAGCGCTATCTACAATTTGCCCCGTTCTTTCTTCAACTTGATCTAATAGATCATCATCACCTTGACAGTATTCCTTCCTAAACTCATCAACTGTAACGACTTTCTTTTGGTCACTTACATTGGCTAATGCCATTTCAGTAGCATGTGACCAATAATCGTACAAAAGTTCATAATTTGCAGCAAAAAATGCTGCATCAAAATTTGAGGACTTGCTCAATAGCTTCAATTTTTCTTCGACGCTGCTCGCTAACCGCTTATATTCACTCAGCTTAAGATCATTACCATATTTATTTGATAAAATGACCACCTGACACGGCTTAAGCACAGTCATTGGTCCATTGGTTGATAACCCTGGCAAATGGGCATTATTATTTTTAAAAATAGAAAATTCTTTTGCCGTAGGAGGGTATGCATAGATACGTTTTAACAATGCATCGACAGTCTCATCTTCTCGAATCAACAACCAACCAACTTCCATACCTTCTTTTATATAAACTTTTTGGATTTTATTTTCTTCTATCGGGGAACTTTGCGCTTGATGGTATTTAAACTTGATCTCTGTAAACTTTCCGCTTTCAGATTGTGCTAAATGTGGAAGGATTGCGCCTTGATACCATTTATCGTCTAAGAAAATATCAACTTGAACTACTGCAGTATCATAATTCACCTCAATTTTATGGGTTTTCATAAACTTATTAAAAGGTGTCAGTTTAGATACATAGGTAGATTTAGCTTCAGATGTTTTTGCTGTAATCACATATTTCAAACGTGGCAAAGCAATATGTTTTGGCACATTCTTTAATACAGCTTGTGCAAGCTTAGGTTGAGGATACTTTGCCATCTTAGTTATCCAATTTCTTTATTTTGTCATTGATTGCATGTAGATAGTAATTCTCTTGCTTATCAGTGACAAATGCCTGAGTTAAACTATTCGCATCTGTTTTTCCATAGCTTACATGCCCTTGATCATTCATTAACATGTAAGAAGTGAAAGGCAACAACGCTTGTGTTTCAGTATCTCGCAATTCAAATTGTATTTTGTGTAATCCCAATTTAGGCATTAAAGGAATGGTTGCATGAACATTTTCACCACTCTTAAACAAATGCTGCCCCGCCTTTACCTCGAATTTTCCGCCTGTGGTCGGAAAAATCCCAGAGCCATTAATCTTGATTTGTGAACCACCGGCGGTCAGATTAATTTCGGTTGGACTGGTAATATAAACCGCATCTTCCGTCGAAATAATTTGCACCCCCTTTCTGGCAATAAGATCTGCACCATCACCCTGTGCCTGAATCTCGACTTTGCCTTTACCCGCATATAAACGTGCACCGTCTTGTGCTGCAAACAGGCTTAGTTTCTGGCTGGCATGGGCAATCAAAGACTGCTGCGTACTGAGGTTAATACTCTCTCCGGCACTGTGGCTAATCTGACCATCGGCAGAGAGATGCACATCTTGCTGACTACTTAAGGCAATAGAGTTTGGTGCAGCCAATACCATGATCGCAGACTTAAAGGCATCTGCTTTGGCAGGGTCGTCATTGGCTAGTGTTTCAATAAAAGACTGGAGATTTTCTAAAACCTCTAAAGGATCGGTCTGCTGGTTTTTGGCCACTTCACTCAAGGCTTGGGCATTGTTCAGGCTGTTTTCTAGCTGGCTCTTGGCTTCACTGGCATCGAGATGGTTGCCTTCGGCTTGTGCCTGTGGATGGGTCGAAATCAGTAAGCCTTCTCCAGCACGAACTGCACCCCACTGATCGGTTCTCAGTTCAAAACCTTCACCACGGCCATCACTTTCAGCGCTGGCTTTGGGATGGCTCAAGTTCCCCAGGTTCAGTTGGGTCGCACCATGGCTGCTTTGCAGCTGGGCAGAGATCTGCTTCGGAGTATCATCAAAACGCAGCTGGTTAAAACCACTGCCTTCGATTTCCTGCGAGCGGATGCCGCTGAGTTTTTTGGTGTCGGGTAGTTGGCCTTGTTGGTCGAATTGGGTTGGCGAGCGTTCTGCTTCATGTAAACGACCAACCACGAAAGGCCGGTCGATGTTACCGTCAAAGAAGTCGATCACCACAATTTCATTAATCCGTGGCAGGAAACGTGCCCCGTAGCCTTCTCCGGCCCAGGGGGTCAGTACATCCACCCAGGCCGAATCGGTGTCATTGTCATTACTGCCGGCCCCGCCATCATGCTGATGGTCATCACTGCGGGTAAACAGGAAACGGACTTTGATTCGGCCCCATTCATCGACATGGATGCTTTCGCCAGCAGGACCGACTACCCGGGCGCGCTGTGGATGAGCCGCCGGTCGGTGCTGTAGTGGATGGTATTCCGGTACGGTGTGGATATTGCGACGTTGTAAGGTTAAGGTATTGCCTTGACGTTCATCCGGGTGTTGTTTTTGTTGAAAACTAAAATGGCTATGCCAGTGGCTCTGGCTGAGTAGCTGGTTGATCTGCTGATTGAGGTCTTTGGGTAAGTTGTTCTGGTTATAGAACTGTTTGCCGGTAATTAGAAATTCTTTGTCGGCTGCGCTGTGCTGGTCAATTTCCGGGTGTTCATTCAGTTCAAACCAGTAGCCAACCTGGGCATCACGGACGGTGGAGTGGGCACTAAAGTATTTGGATTGCAGGTCGTGGTAGTGACTGAGGTTCTGGTTCAGTTTGTCCAGCTGGTTGTTGGAAGAGGCTGTGGCCTGGTCTTCACCATTTAAATCCTGCATCCAGGCCGGGCTGATCTGCCAGGCTTGTTCCAGGCTTAAGCTGGCATTGTCCTGATTGTGGCTGTGCTGGTGTTTGCTTTGTACAGAACCGGCGCCTTCTTCCTGGCTGAGGCTGTCTGACTGCCAGCGTTGCAGATGTACGGTAGTCGGTTGCAGGCTGCGCTGGGCAATCAACTGGGTGATGCTGTCTAATTGTTCGGTGGCACTGGAGCGATGAAAGCGGATGCTGCGGCGGTTTAAAGCACTGTACTGGCTGTTGTCATCAATCAGGCGCAGTTTCTGGGCCTGAATCGGGCTGCTGGAATGTAAGACCTGTAACTGGGCTTCATCAATCAGCCAGTTAATCCCTTCACTGCGCCAGAGCCGGGTCAAAAAGTCATAGTCGGTTTCATTGGACTGCATGATAAAGGGACGCACATCCAGTTCCTGGGTCAGTCCGGTTAAGTCCAGGGTCAGGCTGGCGGCAAAGAGTGGGCTTTTGTTTTGCCATTCTTTAAATAGAATCTCGCTGACTTCGCGTACGCTTTTATTCATAAACACACGGCTGTTACGGCGTTTATGCCAGAGTGCGGTTGGATCTTCTAGCGTAAGTTTATAGAGGGTGAGAGAGCCATCACTCTGGCCTTGCGCGGCTGCGGTGATAATACCGCTGCTGCGAAATAGCTGGCCCTGGTCAGTGACCTGATCGACGGCAACCTGCGCGCCGATAAACTGTTTTAACGGAATCTGGGCATTGGTCGAAAGACAGATCAGTTCGGCATGTAAACCGTCATTGAGCTGGTGTTCACCGTCGATGCGCTGTAAAAAAACATCGGTATTTAAGGCAGGCTGAGAAAATTGAATATGGAGGGCACGTTTTTGTGGGCTGAGGCCTAATTTTTCTAGTGCTGCAAATATATTGCTTGGCATCATTGTTCTGTAATAAATAGCTAAAAAAAAGTGTGGCTATTTTATACAAAATAACCACATAAAACATCGCTTCAACCCGGCCGCTTGTTTATCAATATGTAACTATCCGATAAAAAACCGGCGCAGGTTAAAACGTTCCGACTTATTCTGCGTCCATCATGGCGGCGCTCATACCCACGGTATTAAAGCCAGCATCTACATACAGAATTTCACCGGTAATCCCGTTGGCCCACGGTGAGCACAGGAATAAAGCGGCATTGCCCACTTCTTCAATGGTGACATTACGTTTTAATGGGGCAATTTTTTCATTGGCATCCAACATCTTACGGAATGATTTAATTCCTGATGCAGCCAATGTACGGATTGGACCGGCAGAAATGGCATTAACACGAATGCCTTCAGCACCCAAGCTAGAGGCTAAATAACGCACCCCTGCTTCAAGCGAAGCTTTGGCCATGCCCATCACGTTGTAGTTTGGCATTACACGCTCAGAACCCTGATAAGTTAGGGTTAATAAACAGCCTTGACGCGCCTGTAATAATGGTTTTGCGGCACGCGCCATCGCAACAAAGCTGTAGGCGCTGATGTCATGCGCAATTTTAAAACCTTCACGGTCGGTCACATCAGTAAAGTCACCATCTAAGGTATGGGCTGGTGCGAAACCAATTGAATGCACCACGCCATCCAGACCATCCCAATGTTGAGCAAGATCGACAAAGACCTGTTCAATTTCAGCATCTACCGCAACATCACAAGGAAGAACAATTTTAGAACCAAACTGTTCTGCAAATTCATCCACACGTTTTTTCAATTTTTCATTCGGATAGGTAAAAGCCAGCTCTGCACCTTCACGATGTAAAGCCTGAGCAACACCAAATGCAATGGATAATTTACTCGCAATACCCGCGATTAAAAAGCGTTTACCCGCTAATAGTCCTTGTGCCATGTGAATCTCACTCATATTGATTTTGCAGTATCATGCCAATTCTGAGCCAATTCGGAAATTGCATAATGCGCCTTTTTTTCAATTCCTCCGAAGAAAGTAAAAATCGCGCAAAGGTTGCGCGATTTTAATGTCGATAAATGCCGGGAAGTTAATCATTGCTTTGCAATAAGCCCAGCAAACGCAGGAAGGAATAATACATCCAGACCAAGGTGGCCAATAAGGCAATGGCGCTCAGCCATTCCATGCTTTTCGGTGCACCTTGTGCTGCACCGGTTTCAATCAGGTCAAAGTCTAGAATCAAGTTTAAAGAGGCAATCACGGCCACAAATGCTGCAAAGCCAATTCCAAGCCAGTTGCTTTCAAACAGATAAGGAATACTCGACCCCAAAGCCAGACTCAGAAAGATTTGCACCACAAACACCATCGCAATCGCAATTGAGGCCGACATCACCACCGCCTTAAATTTTTCAGTGGCGCGAATCACGCGCGTGCGATACAGCACAAACATCACTAGTGTGGTCACAAAAGTAGCCAGCAAGGCCTGTAATGGCACACCCGGAAACTGCAACTGGAAGATCACTGAAATCCCGCCCAGAAAGGCCCCTTCAAACAGTGCATAGGGAATAGCCAGCGTGCGCGCTGTATTCGGCTTAAAGGTGGCCACCAAAGCCAGAATCAGTCCGCCAATGGCACCGACAATTGCGCCGGCATAGGCAATAGAAAGATTGGCAGTCAGGAAACTGTAGAAAAACAGGCCGATGCCCACCACGGCGGCAATTAAAGTCAGCAGGACAGATTTTTGGATTGCTCCCTGCACGCTCATCGGCCGGGCATAATCACTCGACATCTCAACGCGTGTCAGGATCGGGTTATTACTTTGCATGATTTAAGGTACTCCGATCATTGCGGCAAATGGGTTTTGAAATACACATTGCTCCTATCATAAGCGCGCAGCTGCATCCTGTCTAAATAATCACCAAAAAGATTACATCTTTATAACGGGTAATATCTCTGGATCACATCCGAATAACAGCAAATGAAAAACGATAGAGATAAAAAAAGAGGCCCAAAGCCTCTTCTTAAGCGCTGTGGATACGCTCGTCCCCACAGTGCAAATAGATGGATGATGAACAGATACTTATTTATTCATAATAAAGAAATATTCACGATAGTATTTCAGCTCGGCAATCGAGTCACGGATGTCATCCATGGCTAGGTGAGAGGCATTTTTCTTTAAGCCGCTCATAATTTCCGGACGCCAGCGTTTGGCCAGTTCTTTAACAGAAGATACATCCAGATTACGGTAATGGAAGAACTGCTCCAGCTCCGGCATTAACCGGTGTAAAAAGCGACGGTCCTGACAGATCGAGTTACCGCACATCGGCGAGGTTTTTGGATTGACCCATTTTTTCAGGAATTCCAAGGTTTGCTGCTCGGCATCCTGCGCGCTCAGTTTACTGCGACGTACACGCTCAATTAGCCCCGACTGACCATGCTGACGCGTGTTCCATTCATCCATGGCATTTAAAATACGATCTGATTGATGCACGGCCAGTACCGGACCTTCCGCCAGAATATTTAAATGATCGTCTGTCACAATGGTGGCAATTTCAATAATCTGATCATTATCGGTATCTAAACCTGTCATTTCCAGGTCAATCCAAATTAAGCGGGTATCAGGCGTGCTGCTCATAAATGTGCAATCTTATTCGTCTTAAAAACGGCTATAGTAGCAAATTTCTGTGTTCTTGGGTGTCATTCTGCCCGTGCTTCATGCTATTTTTGCACTCCAGATTTCATGGTTTTTTTAGGATATGAATGGCTTTAATTCGTAAGCGTCGCCTGACTGAACAGCAACAACGCCGCATTCAGAAACAGCAGCAAACCCGGCAGGAAGATATAGACAGCTCCAATGATCTGGAAGGTCTGGTGGTGCAGCATTATGGACGCCAGCTGGAAGTACAAGCCCTCTCCGTGCCGGAGCAGCATCCTGAAAAACCCGTGGTGGCCGAAGGTGAACCTGAACCGTTCTGGAAACCGATTGAACTGGGCAGCATCTGGCGCTGTCATACCCGTACCAACCTGGAATTACTGGTTACCGGTGACCGGGTCAAATGGCAGGCCGATCCAAATACCGGTCTGGGCATTATTAGCGCGATTCATCCGCGTCAGTCTTTGCTCACGCGCCCGGACCGTTACCACAAAGTCAAACCGGTAGCCGCCAATATCTCATTGATTGTGATTGTGTTTGCACCGCTGCCAGAACCGGCACCGGGTCTGATTGACCGCTATCTGGTGGCCTGTGCCGATGCCAATATTCCGGCGCTGCTGATCCTGAACAAATCCGACCTACTTACCGAAAATGATCCGATTCTGGATTTACTGCAAGAATACCGTGATTTGGGTTATGAAGTGATGCAGACCCAGTCTGATGCAGATCTGACTGAACTGTCCAACCGTTTAAAAAATGAAACTGTGGCCTTTGTCGGTCAGTCTGGCGTGGGTAAAAGTACCCTGATTAATGCCATCGTGCCGGAAGCGGCGCAGAAAACCAATATCATTTCAGAAAACTCGGCCCTGGGTCAGCATACCACCACCTCCACCCGCTTAATTCCGTTTGGTGAAGGTTCGGCGCTCATTGACTCACCGGGCATCCGCGAATTTGGCCTGTGGCATTTGACGACTGAAAAAATCCAGCAGGGTTTTCCGGAAATTGAAAATCTGCTCGGTCACTGTCAATTCCGTAACTGTACCCATAAGCACGAAAAGCAATGTGCCTTGCGTCAGGCAGCAGCAGCAGGTGAGATTTTAACGCGCCGGCTCGACAGTTATTTGCGTCTGATTGATGAAGTCAACGAAGCCCAGCAAAAAAATTAGTTTAATTGCAGCCCGACCCTTGAAGCGGTGATTTTGATCACCATATTTATAGGCTATACTCTGTGACAATTTTTGAAATTGTAATTTAGGTGACTTGTGGAACGTTGGTTCGAGTTTATGGGGAATCACCCCTTCTTGTTTGGAACACTGGCAGTTTTGGTGGTTTTATTCTTCATTTTGGAAGGCCAACGTAACGGGCGTAAAATTTCCCCACAATCTTTAGGGATTCTGGTGAAAGCCAAAAATGCCATGCTGATTGATTTACGTGATGCCAAAGACTTCCGTGAAGGCCATATCAGCGGCAGCCGCAACATTCCTTACAGCAAAATTTCAAGCCATATTGAAGAGTTAAAAACCGCTGACCGTCCATTGGTATTTATCTGCAATTTAGGCCAAATTGCCGGCACTGCCCTGCAACAGGTGGGCCACGCAGATAGCTATCGTCTGGATGGTGGGATCAGTAACTGGAAAGCACAAGGCTTACCTTTAGTAAAAAGCAAATAATCCGCTTAAGGAGATTAGCAATGGCTGAAGTAACGATTTATTCAACAACTGTATGTCCATATTGCGTACGTGCAAAACAGCTTCTTGAGCGTAAAGGCGTTGTCTATAAAGAAATCAATTTATCCAACGAAGCACCAGAAGTCCGCACTGAACTGATGCAGCGCACCAACCATCGTACTGTTCCACAAATTTTTATTAATGAGCAGTTCATTGGTGGTTTCGACCAGCTTTACGCCCTTGAGCGTGAAGGCAAACTCGATGACTTACTGGCGTCATAATTTCAGTTAATTTTCTGTTCATATTTTTAAGGAATAAATAATGAGTGAACAACAACAAGCTCAACCACAATTGGCATTAGAGCGTATTTATACAAAAGATATTTCTTTTGAAGTTCCAGGGGCACAAGTATTTACCAAAGAATGGCAGCCTGAACTGAATATCAATCTGTCGTCTTCTGCAGAAAAGATTGATCCAACCCACTTTGAAGTGTCTTTAAAAGTTGTTGTTCAAGCCAACAATGCCGGTGATACAGCATTTATTGTAGATGTCACTCAAGCAGGTATTTTCCTGATTGATGGCGTAGAAGAAGAACGTCTGCCATATATTCTGGGTGCCTACTGCCCGAACATCCTGTTCCCGTTCTTGCGTGAAGCAGTGAATGATATGGTTACCAAAGGCAGCTTCCCGCAATTGCTGTTAACGCCAATCAACTTTGATGCTGAATTTGAAGCCAACATGCAACGCGCACAAGCCGCTGCTGCAGAAGGTCAGGCTTAATTGTATTCAGGCATTTAAGTCCAGCACGAAAAAGCCCTGCACTTGCAGTAATGCCAGTCAGTTAAGCAAATTTTAGTAAAATGTAGTAAAAATGAGTGTATGTAAATACGCTCATTTTTTTATGTCTTTATCTGAACATTTAGAATCCACTCTTGAACATGCTCTCCCATCACT
>NZ_VPCK01000012.1:0-67835 GCF_013418255.1 Acinetobacter sp. YH12155 | reverse complement strand
TTAATGGAGAAATCTAATCGGTATGTTATACCTGAGAGAAGAGTGAGGAGTTATCCAAGGGTTGTAAAAGGAAAACCTCAAAAATACCCAAGAAAAAGCCAGTCAATCTCTTAACTGACTGGCATTATCCTGATGGAGGCTTTTTCTATTCGGAAACACGACACTTTTCTCCAGCCAAGTTTGTTATAGTGAAGGCCTGTTCTGAATGGCTGTTCTGCAATGCAATTTAACTCGCGCTATCCTACCCTGCCTTCCCGTCTGTATCACCAGCAACAACCGCTGCCTTTAAAAGGCGCCAAAGCCGGGCATTTCAATGCAGCACTGGCCGATGAACTGCAATGGTCAAATGAAGACAAAGCACAGTGGGTCGAAATCTGTAGCGGCCAGAAAACATTTGCTGAATTTCCGGCATTGGCTATGGTTTATGCCGGGCATCAATTCGGGCAATGGGCCGGTCAGCTCGGTGATGGACGTGGTTTACTGATTGCCCAGATTGTTGACCAGCATCAGCAGACCATTGATCTGCATTTAAAAGGTGCCGGTGCTACCCCTTATTCACGGATGGGCGATGGTCGCGCGGTGTTACGCTCGGTGATTCGTGAATATCTGGCCGGTCATGCCTTAAATGCCTTGGGCGTACCTTCCAGTAATGCCGTGGGATTTACTTCATCCACCCAAGGGGTACAGCGTGAAAAACTGGAACCGGGTGCAATGATGTTACGTACCTCGGACTGTCATATTCGGCTGGGGCATTTTGAATGGATCAATCAATATCAGCCAGATTTACTGCCTGAATTTACCCAGAAATGTATCGAATGGCATTATCCGGAATGTCTGAAGGCCGAGCAGCCTGTTTTAGCTTTTGCCACGCAGGTGGTGCAGCGTACTGCAGTGATGATTGCCCAATGGCAGCTGGTTGGCTTTGCCCATGGGGTAATGAATACCGATAATTTAAATATCACCGGCTCTACCCTGGATTTTGGTCCTTACGGTTTTATGGAGCGCTTTCGCCCGAACTGGATCAACAACCATTCCGATTATCAGGGACGTTATACCTATCAGCAGCAGCCGAGTATTGGGCACTGGAACTTGTGGACCTGGCTGAACAACCTGATTCCGCTTTGTCCCGCAGACGATGACCAGGAGCAATGGAAAACAGATCTGGCTCAATGTTTAACTCATTTTGAACCGACCTTCCTGGAACACTACAAGCATGGCTTAAACCAGAAAATGGGCTTACCCAGCTTCCATAAAGACAGCTTTGACTGCGCGATGGCTTTTTTAAGAATCTTGCAAAGCGAACAGCTGGACTACACCCAAAGCTTTATTCGCCTGCAACATAAAGACTATGAAGCGATTAAAGATGATTGCTTAGACCGTCGTCAGTTTGAAGCCTTCCTGACGCAATATGAGCGTATTCGTGAACATCAGGATACCGATGAACTGGATGCCGCCATGACCGCCGTCAATCCGCATTACATCCTGCGCAACCATATGGCGCAAAAAGCGATTGAACTGGCCGAGCGGGATGATTTTTCTGAAGTCGAGCGTTTATTTAGCCTGCTCAGCCATCCCTATATCCGGCAGACCGCGCTGGAAAAACCGGAAGATTTAGCGCCACTCCCAAGCGATGTGCCTGAAGTGATGGTCAGCTGCTCGTCTTAAAGTATCCACATTGGCCTGGTAAATTGTGGATAATTTCAGCATTATCCACAAAGTGCCCTTCAACCTAAATTGCGTATGGCTTTACATCCACTTGCGGCAACAGCCGCTGCTACCCTGCCTGAAGTCACAGTGACCCAGCCCTTTGGTGAGGGTTGTGATGTGTTTAAAGTGCTGGATAAAGTCTTTATGTTACAGTTTCATCTGCACGGACAAGCGGCCATTAATTTAAAAGTAGCGCCAGATCATGGTGCCATGCTGCGTGATATTTATCCGTATATTCGTAGCGGCTGGCATATGAATAAACAGCACTGGATTTCAGTGTATGAAGATGAAGAGCTGGATGAAGCTTTAATCGAAGATTTAGTGCTGAATTCTTATGCGTTGGTGGTGTCCAAACTCAAGAAACTGGATCGACAACGTATAGCGTTACTCAAAACTGTAGGCTCGCGTGTTTAGCTCGGGCAAAAACACAGAGATAAATCGTGCCCACAGTTTAATCCTGTCTCTCGTATGTAAAATCAGCGATTAAACTTTATATTTATCATTGAACAACTCAAAGGCTTTGCGCCACCCTGAATGTTCACTGCTGTGCTGGCTTTTTGCAATTAAATACTGCAATAGTGCTTTGATGGTGGCCACTGTATCGGAATTTAAACAGACAATAATCTGCTGTACACAGAAGTTGATCTGATGTTCCAGGCGGGAACTATCCTGGGTTTGTTCAAAATAGTGTATCGCGGGGGTGATATTGCGCTGAATTAAGCGTGCGACAAGCTCAGTATTGACGTGCATAGAAAAATTCCCAAAAGCGGGCTGCGGATTATACCGGAATTTTATTTACTTCAATTTTCAGGCTTATTAAAATTTACAAAATATTCTTGTTAAAAATTAAATTCATTTAAAAATTATAATATTAGAAATCCCCCCTTTTATCTTGGTCTTATGCTTGATCAGTCTGTTGATTTATCACCATCCTGCCCCTAAATACTGCACAACCTACTCTCATAAAAAAAGCGAATAGGCACATATCTATTCGCTTTTTCACTCCGCATGAAATTAATCTTCCGGATATTCAAAACGGTAGCCAACCCCATAGACTGCCTGAATCCACTCATGACGATTACCGGTTTCTGCCGCTTCGGAAATCTTGCGGCGCAGGTTTTTGATATGACTGTCAATCACCCGATCCGCAACATCAAAACTGTCCGGGTTAATATGGTCCAGCAATTGGGCACGGGAATAGACCTGCCCGACATGCTCTAAAAACAGTTCCAGTAAACGGAATTCGGTTGGGGTCAGGTTCAGCGCTTTTTGCTGATACCAGATCCGTTGCTGGGCTTTATCCATCCGGAATAAATCATTGGTTTCCGGTTCAGCCTTGCGGTCTAAGCGGCGCAGCACTGCCTGCACACGTGCCACCAGTTCTTTCGGACTAAATGGCTTACAGATATAGTCATCTGCACCCATATTCAGGCCCAGCACCCGGTCAATTTCTTCGGTACGCGCCGTGACCATAATAATGGGTAAATCAGACTGCTCACGTACTTTACGGCAAATGGTCAGCCCATCCATACGTGGCACCATCAGATCCAGAATCATCAGGCTCGGTTTACGCTGCAAAAAGCTGTTATAGGCTTCTTGTCCATCATGAAACATACTGACCTCAAACCCAGCAGCTTCAAGATAGTCGCGGACCAATTGAGCGAGTTCAACTTCATCTTCAACCAGCATGACATGTTTCATGAATATCTTTTCCTTTTATTGTTTGGTCGGAATCGGGAAAGTCAGTTTGCAGCGCAAGCCACCCAATGGCGAATGCGCAAAACTCAGCTGGCCACCCATGGCCTGCGCAATTTTAGCAGACAGCGCCAGACCTAAACCGGTACCGCCAGTGCTCCGCGTACGCGAATCATCCACCCGGTAAAAACGCTCGCCTAAACGGGCTAGCTGTTCATCGGTCAGGCCAAATGGACTGTCATCGACATAGACACTCCATTCTGTTGCCGTCTGCTCACTATGAATATGAACCTGCCCACCGGCCTCAGTATAACGAATACTGTTCGCAATCAAGTTCACCATAATTTGTTTAAAGCGGTCTATATCTAATTGTAAAGGCACAGCTTCACCTTCTAGACGCACACTTAACTCGGCCTGTTCAAACTTCGGCCGGAAATTCTCGACTTCCTGTTCAATCACCTGCCAAGGGTTGATTGGGGCCAGATAGAATTTCAGCTGCATGGCTTCGGCCTGGGCTAAATCAGCCAGGTCCTGAGTCAGTTTTTTCAGGCTGCTGACCTGACGCATCATTGCATCTAAGTGTTCCGGTGTGGCTTTACGGATACCATCCTGCATAGCCTCAATTTGGGCCTGTAACACTGCCAGCGGGGTTTTTAATTCGTGTGAGGTATCAGCCACCCACTGCCGGCGTGAGGTTTCATGTTGATCTAAAATGACTGCCAGCTGATTCAGCTCTGTAGATAAATCACCGAGTTCATCATTACGGTTTACTTTCACCTGATACTGATAATTGCCTTTGGTCAGTTCACGGGTCCCATTGAGCAGACGCTGAATCGGCTTTTTAAAATAGGTCGCCAATAACCAGGCCACCAGTAAACTGGCAATAAAGGACAGACCATAAATCAGCAGCAGATAACGCTTTTGTTCGCTAAAGAAATTAATGCTGAGCGCATCATCCTGATCCAGCACCGGTTTTAACCCCAGATAACCGACCACCTGATTGTTCATTAAAATCGGGCGATACGACATTTGTCCTTCTGCTGGCTCACCGACTACAAACTGGCGTTTGGCATCATATAAAGCCAGACGTGAACTAAGACCCAAACGGTCCGGCATGGAAATAAACTGTTTTTTGCCATCCGATTGTGGCTGATTCGGACGCGGATTCTGGGCACTGCCCTGATTAACCCGGGTGGTATTCTGCTGCGCGCTTAAAGGAAATTTCAGGCCTTCAAAGGGACGGTACTCGGAAGGCAGATTCATTTCCAGCCATTTTAGTTCCTCCTGCGAGGCCTGGCGTTTCTGCGGATCTGGTTCAGCCAGCGTTGGCGCCACATTCATTAAGGTATGTTCTTCAAAATAACGCTGCTGCAAGGCAATATCGTACTGACGGCGCAACCACCAGCGCGACAGGCGGTCATAATCTTCCGGGCCGGCCTGCCCTTCAATTTGCAGGATTTGTGCCTGAATGGCATTGCCCCAATCATGATAGACACCATACACACCGGCCAGATTATGAATCACATGATCCAGCTTCTGCATTTCGACATCGGCCACGTATTTGGTGAAATTGCGTTGCATATTCCAGTGCAGCACCCACAGGCTGACCGTGGAAATGACCAGCGCGGTCAATAGCACAGTCAAAAACAGGCGCAGGGCGATTGGAATCCGGCGTATTTTCAAAACACTCATCTCAATTTTTCTTTTATTTCACTATTGTAGCGAACAGTGTCTGAAAAAACTCTCCATTGTTTCTTCATCTTTATTATTTATTCTTGTCGCAGTTAAAGATAACTGTATCGCGGTTCTGTGTGGAGACAATAATCATGAAAACGATGACAAAAATTGCGCTTGTTTCAGTGGGTTTACTCAGTGTCGGGACACTGACAGCCTGTCAGTCAACCAATAGTACAGCAACGCCGGAACGTGAAGGTCGTATGGCTCACTCCATGCACGGCAAACATGCACGCCTAAGCCCGGAACAGCGTGAACAATGGCAGCAGCTGCGTACTGAACGCCGCCAGATGATGCAGCAGATCAAAACGGCCTGTAAAGGCAAAGCTGCCGGACAGGTGGTTCAGGTCAAAGCCGGTGAAAAAACCGTGAATGGGACCTGTTCCCTGGTGTTTACGCCGGAACGCCAGCAGCTTAAACACAGCCGTGAACATCGTCCAATGCGTGGCGATGTACGCCAGTTTAAACAGCATGGTCCTCAGACGGGTGCCTTAACCGATGCCAAACGTGCCGAACTGGTGAAACAGTATGATCAGCGCCTAGCACAGCGTCAGGCCCGTCAACAGGCTATGGCCAATGCCTGTAACGGTAAAATAGCCGGTCAGACTGTCAAGATTAAACTGGGGGATAAATCGGTCAATGGTCAATGCAGCCTGCGTTTTAAACCGAATACCGCTGTGACCATTCCGGCCAAAGTGGCTTAAGCGAAGTCAGCAAATAAAAAAGGCGCATGGTGCGCTTTTTTATTGGACATATCTGTTTACGTTTTTGACTATTTGTCCACTTCCTATACCGATAAATCTGTTTACACTCAATACACTTAGCTATTTCAAGTTAAAAATCTTTGACTTTACAGTCACCAAGAAAAGCCATTGAAATGCTTGTACCCAATTAGAAGATGTTGCACGATTAAAACATTCAAGATGCGCCTGTGAAGGCGCGTGAACTCACTGATTTAGGATTATAACCGCTGGTTAAACCAGTATTGAGGAACCCGATATGCCACAATACAAAGCGCCACTACGTGATATGCAATTTGTTTTGCATGAATTATTAAATGCTGAAGAACATTATGCAAAACTCCCTGCATTCTCTGGAAACGTAAGCCGTGAGTTGGTTGACCAATATTTAGAAGCTGCTGCAGACTTCTGTGAAAACGAATTATCTCCTTTAAACCAGGTGGGCGACCGCGAAGGCTGTACCTGGAACGATGGTGTAGTCACCACGCCGACTGGCTTTAAAGAAGCGTATCAAAAATATATCGAACTGGGTTTCCCGTCTTTATCTGCTGAAGAACAGTACGGCGGTCAGGGTTTACCAAACTCTCTGGGCATTACCATTTCTGAAATGGTCGGTACCGCAAACTGGGCTTGGGGTATGTATCCGGGTCTGTCTCATGGTGCAGTACGTACCCTTGAGCACCACGGTTCGCAAGAACAAAAAGATACCTATCTGCCAAATCTGGTATCAGGTGTCTGGACCGGGACCATGTGTCTGACCGAATCTCATGCCGGTTCTGACCTCGGTATTATCCGCACCAAAGCAGAACCAAATGCGGATGGCAGCTATGCAATCTCTGGCGAGAAAATCTTTATCTCTGCTGGTGAGCACGACATGGCCGAGAATATCATCCATATCGTTCTGGCGCGTTTACCAGGCGCACCGAAAGGCACCAAAGGTATTTCACTGTTCATCGTACCGAAATTCAACCTGAATGCCGATGGTTCAATCGGTGAGCGTAATGCAGTGCGTTGTGGCTCGATCGAACACAAAATGGGGATTCACGGTAACGCGACTTGCGTGATTAACTTTGACAACGCCAAAGGTTACTTGATTGGACCTGAAAACCGTGGTCTGAACTGTATGTTCACTTTCATGAACACGGCGCGTATCGGTACTGCAGTACAAGGTCTGTCTGCATCTGAATCTTCATTCCAGGGTGCTTTGGCCTATGCAAAAGACCGTCTGGCTATGCGCTCACTGTCTGGTCCAAAAGCGCCAGAAAAAGAAGCCGATCCGATTATTGTGCATCCAGCAGTACGTAACATGCTGTTGACCCAAAAAGCATTTGCTGAAGGTGGCCGTGCGCTGGTTTACCTATTGGCTCAATATGCAGATGTGGTTGAACAGGCTGCTGAGGAAGAAGACCGTAAATTTGCCGACAACATCCTGTCTTTATTGACACCAATTGCCAAAGCCTTCCTGACCGAAACCGGTTCAGAAGCTGCAAAACACGGTGTACAGGTGTTCGGTGGTCACGGCTTTATTTCCGAGCACGGTATGGAGCAGATTGTACGTGATACGCGTATTTCTTGCCTGTACGAAGGTACCACTGAAATTCAGGCACTTGACCTGCTCGGCCGTAAGGTTCTGGGTACACAAGGCGCGATGCTGAAAGATTTCACCAAGATCATTCACAAATTCGCAGAAGCCAACAAAGACAATGCCGGCATGAAAGAGTTTGTTGAACCGCTGGCCGCGCTGAACAAAGAATGGGGCGACCTGACCATGCAAATTGGTATGCGTGCGATGCAAAACCCTGAAGAAGTCGGTGCTGCAGCAGTCGATTACCTCTACTTCTCTGGCTATGTGACACTGGCTTACCTATGGGCACGTATGGCACTGGTTGCACAAGAAGCCTTGGCTGCGGGTACTACCGATGTCGACTTCTATAATGCCAAAGTGACCACTGCACGCTTCTACTTCAAGAAGATCCTGCCACGTGTACGCTCGCATGTTGACGTGATTGCGACTGGCCTGGATCCATTGATGGCGCTTGATGCTGAACACTTCGCCTTCTAATGCACGTGATGTGTAGTAACTTGTAATGGATGTAAAAAGGACGGCCAGCTGTTGGCGGTCCTTTTTCTCTATTTATCGCGCTATATTAACCTTTCGTCGTCTAATCAATTGAAATCTCATCGTTTAGACTGACCTGATCACTATGAATAAACAAGAAACAGGTGAAATGAACTATGCCAATTTATAACGCACCGCTTGCCGATATGAAATTCATCCTGAATGATGTCTTCCAAGCAGAACAATTCTGGCAAAATAACGAAAATCTCGCCCACCTCGATGCTGCAACCGCAGAAGCCATTCTTGAAGAAATGGCCAAATTTACCCAGAACGTTACCCTGCCCTTAAACCGCACTGGTGATGAAGAAGGTGCCCAATATAACAATGGCAGCGTAACTACACCGGCCGGTTTTAAAGAAGCATTCAAGCAATATGCCGAAGGCGGCTGGATTGGCCTGGGTGCCGATGAAGAATGGGGCGGTCAAGGCATGCCAAAAATGCTGACCGTTCTGTCAGATGAAATGATTTTTGCTACTAACCCGTCATTCATGCTGTATCCACTGCTGTCAGTTGGTGCGGGTATGGCGCTGAGCAGCTATGCTTCTCAGGAACAAAAAGAAACCTATTTACCAAAAATTTATTCAGGTGAATGGTCTGGCACCATGTGTCTGACTGAACCACATGCCGGTACCGATTTGGGGATTATTAAAACCAAAGCGGAACGCAACGAAGATGGCAGCTATAACATTACCGGGACCAAAATCTTTATTACCGGTGGTGATCATGACCTGGCTGAAAACATCATTCACCTGGTACTGGCCAAAACCCCAGATGCACCTGCCGGTTCACGCGGTATTTCGCTGTTTATCGTGCCGAAATTCCTGGTCAATGCCGATGGTTCACTCGGTGAACGTAACCCGGTTGGCCCAGGCTCTATCGAACACAAAATGGGGATTAAAGCCTCTGCCACGTGTGTCATGAACTTTGATGGTGCCAAAGGCTATCTGGTCGGTAAAGAAAATGAAGGCCTGGCAGCCATGTTCGTGATGATGAACTATGAACGTCTGTCAATGGGTATTCAGGGTTTAGGCGCCTCTGAATTTGCTTACCAGAATGCAGCGCAATATGCGACTGACCGTTTACAGGGCCGCAGCGCTTCAGGTGTACAATCACCAAACAAACCGGCTGACAGCATTTTAGTACATGGCGATGTACGTCGTATGCTCTTGAATGTGCGTGCCAACAACGAAGCATCACGTGCCTTTGCAGTCTATGTCGGTCAACAGCTGGACATCACCAAATTCTCGACTGATGCAGATGCGGTGAAAAAAGCCAATGACCGTGTGGCGCTGCTAACGCCTATTGCCAAAGCCTATTTAACCGATACCGCTTTCCAGGCAACCCTAGATGCGCAAATGTGCTTCGGTGGTCATGGTTATATCCGTGAATGGGGCATGGAGCAATGTGTACGTGATTTACGTATTGCGCAAATTTATGAAGGTACCAATGGCGTCCAGTCACAAGATTTAATTGGCCGTAAAACCATTAAATGTCAGGGCGCCTATATTGCAGAATATATTGCTGAAATCCGTGACTTTGCCAACCAGTTAGATGCCGATCTGAACTTCATTAAAGATGCGACCTTAGATGCAGCTACAGAAGTCGAATCGGTAACGCAATACATTCTGAATGCGGCGTCTGAAAATGCGGAATTCCCGAATGCAGCAGCGGTCGATTATTTACACGCGGTTGGTCTGCTCAGCTTTGCCTATATGTTTGCCCGTATTGCCCAAGCGGCACAGGCCAAACAGGGTGAGTTCTATCAGAACAAACTGGCACTGGGTCTGTACTTTGTACAACGTATTCTGCCAGAGCTGGAAATGCGGATTACCCGTATCAAAGCCGGTTCTGATGTGATCATGAAATTCTCGGAAGATTATTTCACTCATCAGGCTTAAGCTTTTTATCTCTCAAAAACGCCTGCACTGTCAGGCGTTTTTTATAGCATCCATGTTTTCCTGCTATTTTTACACCACTTTTCCTGTAGTTGTGCACAGTTTTTGCATGAGTTTTCTCATTCAATCAGCAGCATCAGGAGGAGCATATGACAGCACGGCATCCCACAGTAGAAAAAATAGAAACCCTCCTCGACCGGCTGGGTAATCTGGCCGTTGAAAGTTTTCACTATATTGCCCTGTTCGTGATTGGCTGTATGGTGATCTGGTCGGCCGGCCATACTGTGGTCGATATTCTGACCGTCAAACAATATGCCACGATTGATGATATTTTACTGCTGTTCATTTATTTGGAGCTCGGTGCCATGGTGGGTATTTACTTTAAAACCAACCACATGCCAGTACGCTTCCTGATTTATATTGCCATTACCGCCCTGACCCGGCTGCTGATTTCCGATATCCAGCACGACCATAAAGCGGATATTGACCTAGTAATTATTACCGGTTCGATTCTGATTCTAGCCTTTGCGATTCTGGTGGTACGTTTTGCCTCCTGGAATTATCCATCGGTAATTCGGGATAAACACAGTGAAAAACCGTTGCCACAAGGCAAGACCCCACGCCCGGAAGATGATGAACTGGCCTAAACACCCAAATCACATCCATCATTCAAATCTGAAGAACAAAAAGCGCGCCTGGATACCACTACGGCGCGCTGATTTTTGAGTGAAGATTCACCGGATCATCAGTTTGGTTCAAATAGTTTTCCTTAGCGCTGGAGCGCTCCGGATGATCTAACGGTTTGGCACCAAAATATAACGACCATTTTCATAAATCCAGTAGCTGCCATTTGGCGGAGCCGGCAAACCTAAACGGCGCCAGTCAGTAATGATGGTCTGCGTGCTGCTTTCAATCCGGGCCACATTCGGGTCACCATTGACCCAGCTATAACTTTGCGAATTCTGGTAAATGGTGGTGGGCGCCTGATATTGAATACTGATGCCCGGACGTACCGGTTGATGGCCCCATTGCGGACGGGGCGGATAATATTGTGGTGGCCTGTGCTGCGGATAAGACGGGCGATGCTGTGGATAATGCTGCGCATGCGATTTTCGCTCCACACCCTGATAACTGGCCCAGCGATTGGTATCGGCCAGCGATAATGTCGAGATGGCAGACAATCCAATGCCTAACCATAAACCTGCTTGTATTCTTTTCACTACCCGACTCCCAAACATCAGCCTATTGATTTTACTATAAAACAGGATTAAGGATAAAAAATGAACATGCATGCTTTATACAAGTTTTTTAGATGAATGGCGGTAGATCGGCCGTATTTCTCAGTGAAAATAATGGCCTACTTTTATGCTACACTCGCTTTTTTTCATACTAGGTTCATGCTTGTGTCTGATTTAAGTTTTGATCGTCTTTATGAATATTTCTGCAAAGTACCCAGTGTTCAAAAAAACTTGATCGATGCCTATGGCACAGATGGTGCTCAGGCATGGTGGTTTAAATTTCAGATTAATGTAGCACACCCACTGGCCTGGCAAACCGTACAGGAACTGGGTCATGTGCTGAACTATATTTCCAAGAATGAACGTTTGCCAACGCAGTTTTTACCGGTATCGCCACCACCTTATATGAATGGTGAAGCCAAAGATTTCCTGTCTTGGGTGATCCAGTGTAATCATGCCGATTTCCCGCCCGATGTGGTCTGCGACTGGCTGGAAGCGCGTTTGCCGAATCCGGTTGAAGATGAAAGCCAGTGGAAAATTAAAACCGACCTGAGCGAGCTGGATGAGCTGTCTGATAAAGATCTGGATGAACTGGTACCACCGAATCTGGGGAAAAACTAAGCGTTAAACCTTAGTACTGACCTCTTCCTGACTCTCTCCTAGAAGGTTAAGGAAAAGCGTATATCCCTAACCTTCTCTTACAAAGGTGGAAGAAAACTCATTCTTCCAGCTCTCTTATAAGCAGAAGCCACGGCTCCCAAACAGAAGCGTGGAATAAGGGAGATTAGAACGTCGACCAGCCACTCCATTCCATCAAACGATACAGCCCATATTTCAGCGTCGATTCATCGGCATACTGGGCATAATCCACACTCATCTGACGGCCATTTAAGTTTGACCAGGCGGTATCAAAATACTGCTGAGCATCTTGAAACACCTGAGCTTGAGCCGGGCCTAACACGCGTAAATTGGTTTCCAGATTATAATTTTTTAAATTCCGCGCGGTGAAATTGGCCGAACCTAAAATCATCTCCTGTTGCTGGGCATTGCGCTTGATCAGCATTTTGCTATGACATTGCTCGCCTTGGGTATTACACCAGCGCAGTGGAATGCCGGCCTGATGTAATTCTGCTGCCACTGGCCGGTTCGGTACGCCATTCTTTTCCAGACCAAACGCATCTTTATTAGCATCCAGCAACACCCGCAATTTCACCCCACGCTCATGGGCTGCAAGCAGGCTTTTGATAATCTGGCGCTCGGACAGATAGAACATCACCAGATCGACCTGTTCATTGGCTTTGGCGCTATTAATCAGGTTTAAAGTCGCATCATAAATGGCTTTTTCAGTCAGCACCTGCACCTGCGGTTCAGTAGCAGCGGCCTGAAACTCACCGACAATCACCCCGGGAATATTGCTGCCGGACATGAGCGCCACCGACTGCTCGGTTTTCAGAATATCTACCGCGGTATTGCCTTTGACCACCAGCGCCACATTGGAGTGATGGGAACTGGCATCATGCGGATTCATTGAGGTCACCAGAGCTTCCCAGCCGTCCGGGGTATCAACCACAATGGTTTTACGGTGATTGGCCTTAAAATTCAGCAGCTCGGAATAACTGCGCAGGGTGATTTTGCCCTCGCCAAACGGATTGGCCAGCCAGCCGGCATCCGGATTATTGCGGATGCCCTGACAGCAGATGTACCAGAACCCGGACCACATCGGATTGGAAGCGCGTAGCGGGGTTAAATTGGTTTCGATCACATCAATTCCGGCCTGGCGCAGTTGCCGATAATGCTCTGGCGCAAGCCCGCCATAAACCGAGTTAATCGGATCGGTAATCAGCTTGATTTCAATATCCGGCTGGGTACGGCGTTTTTGAATCAGTGCATCGGTCAATTGCTGGCTGAGCGGTTGATGCTGGGCCTGTGATGCCCCGGTTTGCGGATTAAACAGGAACATATCCAGCACAATTAAACTTTGTGCTTCATCAATCAGGCGCAGCATTTCATTAAAAATCTGATGATCATAATGCTGCTGGCCCTGTGCATCCAGATAGGTCTGATCGGCCAGAAATTTGACTTCGGCATGACGTAGCGGTCCCGCATAATTCAAACCATCCGGTAAGGGCTTATAGGTATGATACAGTGCCGAGGATAAATAGCTTAACGCCAGCAGGCCCATCATCACGCCCAGATAACGCCGTGGTGACCAGTTCAGTTTATTGTGAATTCGTTGAAAGATACGCATAAGAAAAAACCTAACCCAATCAGCTCAGGCTAGGTTTTCTTCAAGCTTTTTTCAAGAGGATTTCCGTGACATCCTCTTGATTTTGGCAATAAATTTAAGTTTTGCTTAGAAGTTATATTCTAAACCAACGGTAAAATTACGGCCCACTTGCGGAATGTTGGACAGGAATGAGGTGTGTGAATAAACCTGATCATCCAGCAGGTTATTGGCTTTAAAGAACACGCGGTAGTCCTGGTTATTCGCCATGGCACCTGCATACGCCAGACCGACATTGACCATGTTATAGCCTTGGGTTTCCTGTTCATAGCTGGCAATCTGGTCCTGTTTAAAGACATGATAGTACTCTGCCAGACCTGACCAGCCATCAGCAAAATCGGCTTCTACTTTGGTACCTAAACGGCCTGCGGGTACACGCGGTGCGTTTTCACCATCAATTTTGCCACGCACATAGTCACCAAACAGGCTGACTTTATAAGCATCGTTAATGGCATAGCCTAACTGCGCTTCTGTACCGTAGAAACGGGCTTTGTCTTGTTTATAATCAACTAGACGGAATGTTCCTTCGCTGTCGGTTGTTGAGCCATAAATATAGTTATCAAACCAGTTGTGATAAACATGCACATGATAGTCGAGTTTCGCACCTTCATAATGCAGACCTAACTCAAGGTTATTTGACTTCTCAACATCCAGATCCTCATTTCCACGCTCATAGGTATTGGTGGCAAAGTGAATACCGTCCGCATACAACTCTTGTGCCAGTGGTAAACGTTGCTGATGCGAGCCAACCACAGAAAGCTTATAGTTTGGAGCAAATTCCCAATTGGCTGCTGCTGAACCTGACACACCGGTATCCGAATAGTCTTTTTGAGTTGAATCTACATCAATTTTTTGATGTTCTACACGTGCACCCAATTCCACATGCACATCACCAAACTGCTTATGTTCTAAACCGAACAGGCTATATTTTTCGGTCTTGGTGTCTGCCATCAGCACGCCACTATGAGAATGCCCATCATGTTCTTCCGCACCACCCGCAAGATTAATTTTCTGTTGGCTATATTGGGTACCAAAGACCCCTTCCCAACCCGCGACTGGTTTATGAACCAACTCTAAACGGGCATCATAGCCTTTGCTTTTAAAATTACTGATAACTTCACTTTCTTCCAGCTCGTCATGTTCATAATCGGTATAGCTGGCATGGGCACGTAACTTGTCAAAGCCTGCAAAGGGCTGATCAAGTTCGGTACGCAAATCATAACGGTGTGATTCTAAGTCCACCCATGGGCCACCATGTGCATGTTCTTCAACAGTATTTGAATTAGGTGTCGGGCAACCATGAAAGTGATCATCGTGCAATACACAACCATGATATTCATGGCTATGCCCTGGCAACCCATATTTATCCTGACGATTACTATAAGACACCCCGACAAAACCACGGTCATGAATCCATGAGCCGCCAATATTCACGGTTTGCCCTTCTGCAAAGGTATTGTCTACACGACGGGCTTTATCAAAATGTGTTTCATGTTCTTCTTCAGCATCATGTCCATGATCATGATCTTCATGGCCAGCTTCATCATTATGATGTTCTACCCAGTAATCCGGCGTAATATAGTTATTTGCTTTACGTTTGGAGCCTTCTACACGTAAGGCAAAGTTGTCACCAATTGCTGCTGTTACCCCCGCACTGGCCAGCTTCTCATCGCTACCCGAGTTATAGCGCACGCCGACGGTGCCCTCTAAGCCATCTGCTGGGATTTGGGTTGGAATTTTCTGATCGGTTACATTGACCAAACCACCGACGGTACCAGCACCATAGAGTAAAGTCGATGGACCACGAATCACTTCAACCTGTTTTGCCAGAATTGGATCTACCGTAACCGTATGGTCTGGAGATAAAGTCGATACATCGGCAGTTTCAGATGCGTGTTGTAAGACTCTGACACGCGGGCCATCTTGACCACGAATCACGGGACGGCTTGAACCTGTGCCGTACTGATTTGAATATACACCCAGTTCATCAGCCAGTGCATCACCAATGGTTGTTGGGCGTTCCGCCAATACTTTCTGTTCCACCACCTGATCTGCTACCGCAAAGTCTGCTGCAGTCTGAACCAGAGGATGGGCTTTTAGCTGGATGGTTTCAAGTTGCTGTGCATTGAATAGATTCGCCTCATCTGCAAAAACCGCAGGGGCCACAACAGCAAAAATAGACAGTGTTATTAAATTCTTATGGAAGGACATGACTCAGGCTCAGAGTAACAAATTTGAATAATGTTATAATATAACATTTCAACTGTTTTGCAATAAAAAACATAAAATTCATCTTTGCTTGGTTAAGCTATAGGGCCTCGCGGATTTTTCTGTTTTTATTGTCTACGCCTGTATGCCCTTTACCTTATCTCATGCGGTTTTAGCACCACCCATTGCCCAGCTGACAGGCCATCGTCTTCCCGTTGCAGCCCTTGCCATTGGCTGTATGCTGCCCGATTTAAGCCGATTATTTACCACCGATCAGGGCGGCTTGAATCATTTATGGAGTTCAATTGTTCATCCAAATTTATGGCTGGGTCTGGCTTTTTGTGCGGCGTGGTATCTGATTTATCGTCCGGTGCTGTATCGGGCGCTAGGCATACAACATGAGCTCAATCTGGATTCGTTCAAGTCGGCCCTTGGTTTTTTACTTGCGATGGTGCTGGGACTATTGCTGGGCAATGCTACCCATTTAATTTGGGATGGTTTAACTCACGTCGACTTTCGCACTTTCGCCTTTCATGATTTTTTAAACCAGCCGGTGTCCTGGTTCTCCCAGACCTATCCACTACATTTTATCTTGCAGATTGGCAGTTCGCTTCTGGCCCTGCCGTTTTTGCTGTGGATGTGCTGGCGTTATTATCAGCGCTATCGTCAGCATTGGCCAGTGAGCCGACGGGTCAAACAAGCGGCAGCCATCCTGATTGGCCTGGCTATTTTGCTAGGTGCTTATTCGGTCTGGGATTATGCCCGCTATTTCAGTGATGAACTCTGGTATAGCCATCGTTATTATTTTCTGGGCCGGGCTTTTAATGAGTTTAGTCAGGGTGCCTTAATCATTTTAACCACGGGCTGTATTTTATTCCAGATTCTGGACCGCAATCATGAGTTCGGTTAACTCGAAATAACAGGAAATTGCCGGGTTTTTCACGCTAGTTCTTGTGACAAAACCTGCAAAGAGGCATAATCCAACATTTACTTCAAGCGGTACGCTGTTTACGTATGCGCTGTCATTAACCCATATAGTTGGATTTTTTACGCTATGATGCGAACTCATTACTGCGGTTCTTTAACCGAAGCTCAAATCGACCAAACCGTAACCTTGTGTGGTTGGGTACATCGTCGCCGTGACCACGGTGGGGTGATCTTCCTGGATATGCGTGACCGTGACGGTCTGGTACAAGTGGTTATCGACCCGGATACCCCAGAAGCATTTGCCACAGCAGATAAAGCTCGTTCTGAATTCGTATTAAAAATTACAGGCCGTGTACGCCGCCGTTATGCGGGTACTGAAAATGCCAATATGGTCAGTGGCCAGATTGAAGTATTGGGCAAAGAAATTGAAGTGCTGGCTCAATCTGAAACGCCGCCATTCCCACTGAATGATGAAAACACCAATATTTCTGAAGAAATCCGTCTGAAATACCGCTTCCTGGACATCCGTCGTCCAGAAATGTTAGAGCGCTTACGTTTCCGTTCTAAACTGACCAACTTGATTCGTAACTACTTCGAAGACAACGGTTTCCTAGACGTTGAAACTCCAATTTTGACTCGTGCAACGCCTGAAGGTGCACGTGACTACCTGGTTCCAAGTCGTGTGTCTAACGGTAGCTTCTACGCACTGCCACAATCACCACAGCTGTTCAAACAGTTATTGATGGTAGGTGGTATTGACCGTTATTACCAAATCGCCAAATGTTTCCGTGACGAAGACTTACGTGCGGACCGTCAGCCAGAATTTACCCAGATCGACGTTGAAACATCGTTCATGAGCGATGATGACATCATGGATCTGATGGAACGTTTGACCGTGAAGATGTTCAAAGAGCTTCTAAACGTTGAATTCGACAAATTCCCGCGTATGACCTATGCCGATGCGATGCGTGACTATGCATCGGACAAACCGGACCTGCGTATTCCGTTGAAACTGATTGATGTTGCAGATTTAATGCAAGACGTTGAGTTCAAGGTATTCGCTGGCCCTGCCAAAGATCCGAAAGGCCGTATTGTGGCACTTCGCGTTCCGGGTGCTGGCTCACTGCCACGTAGTGCAATTGATGAATACACCAAATTCGTGGGCATCTACGGTGCCAAAGGTCTGGCGTATATCAAGGTGAACGAACTTGAAAAAGGTATCGAAGGCCTGCAATCGCCAATCGTGAAATTCATCGAGCCAATCGTGCTGGATCTCTTAAAACGCGTTGGTGCTGAAAATGGTGACATCGTCTTCTTCGGTGCAGATAAAGCCAAAGTTGTAAACGATGCGATGGGCGCGCTTCGTGTCAAGATTGGTCATGACATGAATCTTTCAACGTGCGAATGGGCTCCGCTTTGGGTAGTTGACTTCCCAATGTTCGAAGAAACTGATGATGGCAAATGGACTTCTGTGCATCACCCATTCACGCTGCCAAAATCAAGCGTTGAAGACGTGAAGAACAACCCGGGTGCTGCGCTGTCTGTCGCTTACGATATGGTATTGAACGGCACTGAAATCGGTGGTGGTTCACTGCGTATTCACAACCTGGAAATGCAAAAAGCCATCTTTGAAGCTTTAGGTATTGGTGAAGAAGAAGCTGAAGAAAAATTCAGCTTCTTACTGAATGCTTTACGTTACGGTGCACCTCCACACGGTGGTTTAGCATTCGGTCTGGACCGTTTAGTGATGCTGATGACTGGCGGTGCGTCTATTCGTGATGTGATTGCCTTCCCGAAAACCAAGACTGCTGAATGTCCATTGACTCAAGCACCAGCACCTGTTGAAGCGACTCAACTGCGCGATTTGGGTATTCGCTTACGTGAAAAACCAAAAGCGGAATCTCAAGAATAATAGCTTGTCATTCTAAAGAAGCCCTGCACTTGCGGGGCTTTTTTATTACATTGAGATCACTGCCGAGCAATGGCATAATAACTGCAGTTTTCATTCTTAGGTGATTCAGCGATGGCAATGCGTCCTGCAGTACGTAACCGTGGCATCATGCTTATTGTCTTTTCGATTGTACAATGGCTGTTCATGCGTTATATCTTGGCGAATAACCTGTTTGCGCTTGATACCAATGACCGTATTGTGTATTTCAGCCTGAGTAGTATTATCGGCGCCCTGCTGATTTTTGTCGGACTGATTTATATGGTCTTAAAAGGCAATGCAGATCGACCATAATTGCGCGGACTCTTGCTTGATTCATGTATTCCCTTCTTAAAAATTTCTCCAAACTCCCCCTGCGCTTGATTCAGGTCACCGCCCGATCTGTGGGCTGGTTGCTGTATGTGAGCAACTCCTCCGCCCGACGTGTGACAGAAATTAATTTAAAGTCTGCTTATCCGGAGTTATCTGAATCAGAACGGGAGCAGCTCACAAAGCGCAGCCTAAAAAGCCAATGTATGACCTATGCAGAATCGGTCAAGATTTGGGGTTCTGCACCGGAGTTTGCCCTTGAACAGATCAAGGTCGTGCATGGGGAAGATATTTTTTTAGACGCCCTGCAAAACCCGAATGGGACCTTGGCAGTGGTGCCACATTTTGGCACCTGGGAATTGATGAATGCCTGGGTGAATTTACATACGGCACCGGTCATTATGTATAAACCGAGCAAAAATCCGGATGTAGACCGGTTTATGCTGGAAGCACGGCAGCGTCTTAATGCCACACTGGTACCCACCGATGAAACAGGCGTACGTGCCTTATTTAAGCATTTAAAACAAGGTGGATTTGCCGCAATTTTACCAGATCATGTGCCTAAAGAGTCGGGTGGTATTTATTCACCTTTCTTTGGTCAGAATGCACTTTCCTCTACCTTGCTCTCTAAACTAGCAGCCAAGACCCAGTGTTCAGTGATTGGTTTAAGCTGTTTACGCCGTGAAGATTTAAGTGGCTTTGAGCTGCATGTGCAGACTTTATCGGCAGAAATTAATGCCAAAGACTTACAGCTTTCAGTCGATACGCTTAATAAAGAAATGGAGCGCATGATTAATGTCGCTCCAGAACAGTATTTGTGGGGGTATAAGAGGTTTAGGAAGGTTGAAGGTGGATTTAATCTGTATAAAAGTCAATCATAATCTGCCTATATGATTTTAGAAGTTCCTTTCATAGGGTGATATTTAAATATCACCCATCTAAAAAATTACCCATTATCTTATGAGAACAGACAATTTTCTAAGCAACATGAGCATAGGATAAATGCTCATGTAGGTAATATTTTAAGTCTTTAATCAAACTAAAATTTCATAAATAACGCTAAAAATAGCGTCTTAAGCCTAGCCAGTTTTTATACCAATAAAACAGCTTTGGTCGCTGTAACATTAAGCGCTTCTTCCAGTGAATATGCTGAACTTTATCATTTAAATAATACAAATCTTGCAACATACGCTGTAAAAATTGCATATAGTTCTGAAAGCCCAGTTTCAAATAGTTTTCAAATAAGCCCATAATTAAATGAATATAGACCTCTTGAAAATGAGCTGCATCTCGCTGCTCACGATACAAACTCACACCATATTCTAAACTGCTTAACTGCTTTGGATTAACCTGACAATTGGTAATACTGCTAGGACGATATCTATAAGTCAGCAATGGTTCAGCCAACTCATAAATTAACATGCCTTCACGATACAAAAATGGAATAGAAAGCATATCTTCATATAAATAACCTTTAGGGAAACTAAAGTTTTCCAGTAATTCACGCTTATACACCCTAAGCCATGCATACCATTTATTACGGTGAAACATATTTTTTAGATAGTCTGCATCCGTAAGCACTTTCCCCGTTTGTGGTGCTAATACTAAAGGACGAAGCGTATAAGAACTATCTTCCATTTCAGCATTAAAATGAATTAACTCTGCTTCAGGTTCTTGCTTGATAGCTGTCAAAATCTTTGCGATATAGTCAGAAGCTACAAAATCATCAGAATCTAAGAACGTAATATACTGACCTTGTGAAACAGCATAGCCATTGTTACGTGCCATACTCAAGCCTTGGTTCTCTTGACTTATAATACGAATATTCCCTAGATACTCATGCTCTGCCAAGTAAGCTCTCAATATTTCAATTGAACGATCCTTACAACCATCATCTACGACAACACACTCTACATTGTCCTTCAGCTGAGGTAATAACGATGCAATACAGGCTTCTATATAGTCTTCAACGCCATAGACGGGAATAATAATCGAAAGCACATAAGGATGGCTTGCACTCATTTTTTCTCTACACTCAAATTTAAATATGCAGCTACCGCTGCTTTTATTCGGAATTGTTCTTCTATATGCGCTTTAGGCTGAAATTCACCTTGCGCCAATAATCTTAATTTCTCTGCTAGTGCCTCTACATCTTGTACTGGCACTAAGCACGTCTCAGATAGCACTTCACGTGGCCCAGAAGGACAATCTGTACTAATCACAGGTGTACCTAGTGCTAGTGCTTCCAAAATTGCAATGCTAAAACCTTCAAAATCAGATGAAACCACCATTGCAGTTGCCTGCTCAATATAAGGATATGGGTTCTTTTGAAAGCCAACGAAATGTACACGATCTGCCACACCCAGCTCTTGAGCAAGTCGCTCATTTTCAGCCATCAACTCTCCTGTACCAACCAAAAGTAAAGGTAAATCAATAGGAGCCTTGGCATAGGCACGAATCAAAACATCATGTCGTTTTTGTTGTTTAAATTTACCAACGTTCACCAAATAACGTTCAGGTACATCTGGTTTAAATGCTTTAGCGGCTAGCTGAACTGCTTCAACATCAATTGGATTATAAATTGTGGTGATTTGACTTTGTTCACCAAATATCTGACGAAAATCTTGTTCCACACCCTGACTCACTGCCACACAAGGTTTCGCCAAATAGACTCTAGCTAGTTGCTCTTTAAACTCTGGGGTTAAACGCTCACCATATTCCAAACTGGTGGTGTTATGAATCACCATATGTACATTTGGTAATTGACTACGGGAGAGAATAAAATCGACAGGATATAAATTTGATAAAACCAGATCTGGCTCACCAATATGCTTGCGAACAAAGCGATCAAATGCCTTGGCAGCAAAACCTGCTCGCATAAATTTGGGAATGGCACGAAACTTCTGGTAGTTGAAAAAATGTGTCTTTACACCATCTGGAATGGGTAAATCAATAATATCTTTAAAATAGACCAAATGTGCTTCATGACCGGCATCATTGATGCCTTTAGCTAAAGTTAAGGCAAAACGTTCGGCGCCATTACCCTGCAATGTGAAAATTGCTAGCACTACTTTCTTTTTCATGACTACTCAATCCTGTTGAAATTTTGACTGGTCTAGCCGAATAAAACGTTTTTCTGATTTGAACATCACCTGCAGATAGCGACATGCCATATTCCACTGCCCTAACCATCTGCGTTGCCTAAACTTTCTTTTTTCTGCTAAGGATTTATAGACAGGTTTAAAGTGCTCTGAGCGACCTATTGTAGATTCGAATTTTTCTTTATCAGCCAAACCATAAGCAACCATTTGATCTTCTTGAATTAACGCAGCTGGTTCAACTTGAAAAGCATTTAGCTCATACGTACTAAAAATAAATGCATCCGCTGTTGCAGCAGCATTCTTTTTGGCTTTTTCAAGCAATTTACGAGCCCCACTCGGATATAAAACATATCCTCCCGTACCTGTTCGCTCCTGAAAAAGTTCCAAGACATCATAATTGGTACTTGTAATCTGATAAATAGGTTGTTGACCAACAATTTTTTTACGGCTCCTCACCTCTAAATTGACTAAATCAGGTGAAAAATTCACTGTTGAGTTTTCTAGTTCACTTAAAATTAAGGCAAGATCCTTCACTACAACTGCATCATCTTCAATAATAAGTGCAGGCTTATTTGATTCTTGAACATAACGCCATGCTTTTTTATGACTCAAAAAACATGCTAATTCAACACGTTTTAAGGGTCTTTCCCATCCGAATGCTTCTGCCTCAAATTGAGTGTCACTAATATCATCTGTGGTAACTGCAGCTAAAAACTGAACAGGTAAGCCAATTTTTTTAAATTGTTCTTGTTGAAAGATTCTTCGGTCAACAGAACGCTCTAAATTAATAATTAAAATGTCCATCATTACCACCAGCGTGTTTTTTCACGTGTATGTCTTTCTTTAAATCTTAAGTAGACATTTTCATTAGGCTTTTGTTGTAAACGATCAAAAATTTCCAATACAATTTGACCCAGAATATGCGCACCACAGACATCATTTAGACGCCATCTCATATTACGCAAAGTATCATCAGTGCCGACTACAAAAGCTGATGTACCGTCAAATAAAGCATATCGTTGCTGTTGTAAATGTGCACGATGATCTGCGTTTTCTTGCATCTGATGATCGCATAAGAAACGCTCTGTTTCTTGAAGTTTTAAAGTGTTAATTAACACAACTGCATTCATCAAAATCGCTTTTAGAACTGAATCATCATCTAAATCAATGAACGTATCACAAGCTGAAACTAACCAGCGTGTATTCAGAGAACTTAATAAAAAATCACGCTCCGCAAGCCATAAAGCTTTGAACTTAGCATAGTTGGCTGCGGTATCGACTTCACGACGAATGAGCACAATTAGACTGGCATGATAGTGATTAAGAGCTGGCTGCCCAACAAATTCGTCTTTTAACTGTTCAATATGTTGTTGCAAATCTTTGGCTGAACCATGCGTATAGCGCGTTTCATCACCTTCAATGATTTGTTGTTTCAAAGCGTCAAGATCTACACCATCAAACTGTGCATAAACTTGACCAGCGCCAAAACGGCGCTGATGTCGACTAAACGAGAACCATTGTTCAAATTTACTTTTTTTTCTTGGCGGCATTCATCACTTCCAATTTTACGCCGCGGGCTTATTGCCACGCATCTTTAATCCACTGACTTGGTAATACATAGCGATACCATTTTCCCCCACCGCCATGAATTGCATCTGGTGGATTAATTTCCCCATGGAAAATAATAATTTTGGCACCTTCCGGTTTCACTGGCGGCTTAAAATAGGCCATCGGAATCTTTTGCAGACAATGATATTTATAGCTTTTACACCAGCTCTCTGGCCAGTAGCTTAATTTTTTCTCCTGATCGACATACCAAGACAAATACGCCTGCTCATTACGGAATTTCTGACGGATCTCATCAAAATGCTCACGGAAATACGGCAATAATCCCGGAAAAGCACCAAGTTTAAAACGATAGACCGAACTGTTGCCGGTAATTCGCCATGGACGTTTCCAGTCATGAATAATCAGAAAATCACCCGGATGGGTAAAAAATGCATCGATATTGTCGACAATGACCACATCTAAATCCAGGAATAGCGCATTGCCTGTCAAGCCATATAAATCTGGCTCAAACGTCGACAGCTTGTTCCAGCCACGCTCAGGCGCACCTTCTGGCAAAGCCAGCGGCGGGATCGGAAAACATTCCACTTCCGGATTAATGCCTTCAGTACGGTCAGTCAGGCAGACCATTTTAAAGTCGACTGTGGTATGGCGTTTGACCATATTGTACAAACGGTTAACGTATTCCGAACCGTATTTGGTTCCCCATTTCATGCACAGAACAACATTCTGTTCCTGCATTAAAGAAGATTGAGAGTTCATCTCTGTTTCATGTAAAGCCATGCCGCATGATCCACCTGAGCAATGGCGCCATCATATCACAGAGTTACAAATTAGCAGAATGGCTGCAAAGAAAAGCCACTGCAAAATAACTGTCAGAAAAGCGTCATCGAACTTGCACATTCAAGATGCAGATTAGAACTCATCGCAGAACAACAATAGATTATGAAAATTAGTATTGTCGGTACCGGCTATGTTGGCCTTTCCAATGCCATGATTTTTGCACAGCAGCATGAAGTGGTGGCGCTCGATATCATTCCTGAAAAAGTCGAACTGCTGAATTATGGCATTTCTCCCCTGCAAGACCCTGAAATTAGCGACTTCCTGAAAAATAAAGACCTGAATTTTAAAGCCACCCTGCATCAGGCCGATGCCTATCAGGATGCCGATTATGTGATTATCGCCACGCCGACCGATTACGATCCACAGACCAATTATTTTAATACCGACAGTGTCGAAAGCGTGATTCAGGATGTACTGTCAATTAATCCCTGCACCACCATGATCATCAAATCCACCGTTCCGGTCGGGTTTACCGAAAAAATCAAACAGAAATATCGTAGTGGAAATATTATTTTTTCACCGGAATTTTTGCGTGAAGGCAAAGCCCTGCATGACAACCTGTATCCATCACGGATTATTGTCGGAGAGCAGTCAGAGCGTGCCCGACTGTTTGCCGATATGCTACTCGAAGGCGCCATCAAAAAAGACTGCCCGGTACTTTTTACCGGTTCCACCGAAGCCGAAGCCATCAAGCTGTTTGCCAACACCTATCTGGCTATGCGCGTGGCCTATTTCAATGAACTGGACACCTATGCACAGCTGTTTCAGCTGGATACCCGACAGATTATTGATGGGGTTTGTCTGGATCAGCGGATTGGCAAATATTATAACAATCCGTCCTTTGGCTACGGCGGCTACTGCCTACCCAAGGACACCAAGCAGCTGCTGGCCAACTATCACAATGTACCGAGCAATTTAATTCAGGCCATTGTCGATGCCAATGCCACCCGTAAAGATTTTATTGCCCAGTCCGTCCTGCAACGCAACCCGAAAGTGGTCGGTATTTACCGTCTGGTCATGAAAAGTGGTTCAGATAACTTTAGGGCATCGGCCATTCAGGGCGTGATGAAACGCATCAAAGGCCGTGGCGTGGAAGTGGTGATTTACGAGCCGACCTTGCAGGAAGATGAATTCTTTCACTCCAAAGTTATGCAGGATCTGAATGAATTTAAACACTATAGCGATGTGATTGTTGCCAATCGCCAGTCCGATGAACTGGCGGATGTGCTGGAGAAAGTCTATAGCCGCGATATTTTTGGTATGGATGATTAAGAACATTTTCCCAGCCAATAAAAAAGGACTCAGCTGAGTCCTTTTTTACAGTTTGCACTTATTTTACATAAGTTAACCAGTGTGCATATTTCGGATCTTTGCCCTGCACTGCATCAAAGTAGGCTTTCTGGATTTGCGTGGTGATTGGACCACGGACACCTTCACCAATCTGACGGTCATCGTATTCACGGATAGGCGTTACTTCTGCAGCCGTACCCGTAAAGAAGGCTTCATCGGCAATATAGAATTCGTCACGGGTAATACGGCGCTCAACCACGTCATAACCCAAGTCTTTAGCAATGGTAATGATGGATTGACGGGTAATCCCATCCAGCGCACCACCAGCGATATCTGGGGTATGAATCACACCATCTTTAACCAGGAATACGTTTTCGCCCGAACCTTGGCACACATAACCTTGTGGATCCAGCAGCATGGCTTCGTCATAACCTGAATGCGCCACTTCCTGATGGGCCAGAATCGACAGCGTATAGTTACCAGACGCTTTGGCTTTACACATGGTCACGTTTGGATGATGGTGGGTAAATGATGAGGTTTTTACGCGAATACCCTTCGCCATTGCTTCTTCACCCAAGTAAGCACCCCAGCTCCACGCTGCAACCACGGCATGAATAGTGTTATCTGTTGCCGCAATACCGAGTTTTTCAGAACCAATAAAGATGATTGGACGTAAATAGCAAGATGCCAGTTTATTTTCACGCACCACATCAATTTGTGCTTGCTCTAAAGTTGCCTGATCAAACGGCACTTTCATTTGATAAATTTTTGCAGAATTTAACAAACGCTTTGTGTGCTCTTTTAGACGGAAAATAGCCGTTCCATTCGGGGTTTCATAGGCACGGACACCTTCAAACACACCCATGCTGTAATGCAGGGTATGGGTCAACACGTGAGTTTTGGCCTCACGCCAGTCAACCAGTTGTCCATCTTGCCAAATAAAACCATCACGATCAGCCAAATTCATGCCATAAACTCCAATTTTTCACAATTATTCACTCTCCAGCGCAAATGCTGCAGCTGGATCAATCAGTCTTTGCCATAACTTGCAAACGGTCATTCGGGTATCGTGCCAGTCGCTTGCAGACACTTGCATGGATTGATTTGCAAGGGCTAAGCGGTGGCTCTCTGCGCGTTCACGGAGATAAGCTTGAATCAGAGCAGTCGCATCGTTGCTGGATAAGCAACCTGTCTTTGCGGCATCCTCAAGGATTCGTACATTGTCGGAGTAATGGGCGAGATCTTTATTCGTCCCACTCCACGCTAACACCGCATACTGTGCCATAAATTCGATATCAACGATACCACCTGCATCCTGTTTTAAATGAAAAATTCCATCTTTTTTTTGCTCATTTGATGAACCGAGATGGTCTTTCATCTTCTGGCGCATTTTCAGCACTTCGGCACGCACATGCGCCTGTTCACGCGGCTGGGTCAAAATCCGGCAGCGTAGCTGTTCAAACTTGTCCCGAAGGCAGCGTTCACCGGCAATACTGCGCGCGCGCACCAATGCCTGATGCTCCCACAGCCAGGCACTTTTTAGCTGATAATGCTCAAACGCTTTCAGGCTGGTGACCAGTAATCCCGCTTCACCAGAGGGTCGTAAACGAGTATCGACTTCATAAACGCGGCCATCTAAAGTCTGGGTGGTCATCAATGACACAAACTTTTGCCCCACCCGCATCGCAAACTCAAAACCGCTGATGGGTTTAAGCCCGTCGGTATCGGCCTGTTCATCCATATAATGAATAAAGACCAGATCCAGATCTGAGCCATAACCGAGCTCAATCCCGCCTACCTTGCCATAACCAATCACGGTAAAAGCCATATGATCCAGCGTACAGCGCTGGCCTTCAGCATCCAGCGGGAAACCATGTTTTTTCGCGGTAATCTGATAAGCCAGATGCAAAGCAGCATTGACTGACACTTCGGCAATATCGGTGAGCGCATCGGAAACTTTCATCAGCGGACTTTCGGCCAGCACATCACTGGCTGCCACTGCCAGTACATTGGATTTTTTAAACAGGCGCAGTACCCGCATCTGGTCTTCGACCTGATCGACTTCAATCCGCAGCAATTGCTGACGCAAGGAATCTTCCAGATCCTGACGTTTCGGCAATTCAAAATCCATCGACAGGAATTCATCCAGCAGCACCGGATAATGGGTCAGCTCTTCACAAATCCATGGACTGACAGTGGCCATTTTCACCAGACGTTGTAGTGCGCCCTTGCTTTCAATCAGCATCACCAGATACACGGTACGGCGCATCACCGATTCCACCAGTGGCATCAGCCGTACCAGCGCGACTTGTGGCATATCTGACTGCAACACCGCTTCAACCAGATGCGGCCAGAAGGTTTTCAGACGCTGCACCGCTTTGGCCGGTAATTTTTTCAGCGCATGTCCATACCAGAATTCATGCACCAGATTTTTAGCCTGATCATCCAGCACCTCATTCAGGCGCTGTTCCAACTGGCTAAAGCTTTCGACCAGCGAGTCTGGTTCTTTTTCTTTAATTAAATGCTCAAACTGATAGATGACCTTGGCGCGTTTTTCATCTAGAAAAGCCATAAAATCTGGCCAGCTCGCAAAACCTAAAGTGCTGATCAAACGCTGACGCAATTCTGGCTCGGTCGGTAAGGACTGGGTTTGCTGGTCATTCAGCGCCTGAATCGCATGTTCAACCCGGCGCAGAAATAAATAGGCATCTTCCAGCTCGGCCACGGCTTTGCTGTCCAGCAATTCAGCTTCATCCAGATGATTCAGGCTGACCAGACATTGCCGGTCTTGTAGCTCCAGCTTGGACCCGCCATAAATCAGTTGAAACACCTGCACAATAAACTCAACTTCACGAATCCCGCCAGCGCCGAGTTTAATATCATCTTCCAGATGACGACGCTGCACTTCGCGCTCAATCATGGCCTTCATTTCACGCATGGCTTCAAAGGCAGTGTAATCAACATATTTGCGGAATACGAACGGCCGGGTCATCTCCAGCAGTTCATCCCCTTCTTTGCCTCCGGTGACAATGCGTGCCTTGATCCAGGCATAGCGTTCCCATTCACGGCCGTGCTGGCTTAAATATTTTTCCAGCGCCACATGGCTAATCGCTAGGGCCGAACCATCGCCCCAGGGACGCAAACGCATATCAACCCGGAACACAAAGCCATCGGCGGTGATATGGTCGAGCAGATAAATCAGCTTCTGTCCCCATAAAATACAGAACTGCTGCACATCAATACATTTACGGCCGTTGGTTTCGCCCTGCTCATCGAAGGCAAAAATCAGGTCAATATCGCTGGATAAATTCAGTTCCTGCGCGCCATGTTTACCCATGGCAATTACGATCAGGTCCTGCACCTTGCCGTTATAGCCTACCGGCTCGCCATGCTTGGCCACCAAGGGAGCCCGGGCAAATTCTTTGGCTGCTGTTACACAGACATCGGCGAAATCGGACAGTTCACGGGTCAGGGTGACCACATCGGTTAACTGGTTGGCATCTTGCCAGATCCAGCGAAACATCAGCCGGGCACGTAAAATCCGCAGACTACGCATCCACTCGGTTTCATCCTGAATATCCTGCAAGGTCGTTTGCACGGTGTGCTGAATCTGCTGGGTGCTTAAAGGGGTTAAAAACCGGTCAACTGCATAATCTTGTTCTAAGAGGGGTTGGTGCTTGGCCAATACCTGTTCTGCATATTGGCTGGCACCTAAGGTTTTGCGCAATTGTTCCGTATTCATTCACACACCCAAAGCTGACTGTTTTTTCTAGTTATATCAGGAGTCTGGCTAGAGAGGAAAAGAAAATTGCGTTTTCTACATTTTTACTTTTTCGAACTGTATATCTTCCGGCATTAAAGCCTGATGCGCGCTGGTGGCCTGCGGCAAGGTCACAATAAAGGTGGTTCCCTCGCCTTCATTAGACTCCACTACAATTTCACCTTTGTTCAGGTCAACAAAACGCTTACACAGTACCAAGCCCAAACCAGTACCTTTTTCACCGGCTGTACCTTTGCTACTGGCCGTGACCGCAGCCTGGAATAGCTGCTCCATTTGCGACTGGCTCATGCCCAGACCGGTATCCTGAATATAGATGTGCACGCCATCGTCTGCCTGTTCGGCGCGTAAAGTTACCTTGCCGGTACCATCTGTCGGGGTGAATTTCAGCGCATTCGACACCAGGTTCTGGATAACCGAAGTAATCATATTAATGTCGGCATAGACTTTAATATCATCATCAATCTGGTTAATCAGCTGAATATTCTTTTTCACCGCCAGACTGTTCAGCACATCGCAGACAATTTTCGACGACTGTTGCAGCTTGAAGTTAATTGGATGATAGATAAAGCGGCCGCCCTCTGCCATGGCCCAATTCAACAGGCTTTCCAGCAGGTTATAGGTCGATTGCGCAGTATCATATAAATAGTCGGCAATATTCTGCACACTGGAATCATCTAGCGTTTCGCGTTCTTGTGCCAGAACTTCGGAAAAACCGAGCAAGCCATGAAACGGCGCTCTTAAGTCATGCGCAATAATCTGGAAAAACTTGGTTTTACTAAAATTCAGCGCGGCCTGCTGCTCATACATTTCTTTTAGTTCAGCATGCTCGGCTTTTAACTCCAGATAATTCACCAGGTTAGTTGCCAGATCACTGAGAATTTCAATCGCCTGTAGCGAAAAAGGCTGCTCGTTCTGGTCGAAAAACAGAATCTGTCCAATCGAGCGACCATCGGACATTTTCAGATCAAAGGCCATAAAGCGTTTTGCTTCTACGCCTAAAGAGCCAAGACGCTCAACCAGTTGTATATAGTGAGGATGCTCTGTATGAATGCAGTCTTGGCCATCAAACAGTTCGACAATCTGGATATGATCGGGTGCAATAAAGGCTTTAAAACAGTCCTGATGGGCATACCATAAATAGGGTTCGCCCTCGAAGGCCAGCGCGGAACGCTCTACCCTTAAAATTTTACGGGCAGAGGATAAAAAACGCTCAATCTGATTGGTGGCAGTAAATACCCCCAATAACAGAGACAACCTGCATGCACTCAGCTGTTCAGTTTCTGAACCTATTTCAAGCAACTGCAACTTCATATCTGCTCATCCGAGATCCATTCTTATAGAATATTTAGGCCATTTTTAAAGCCGATTGCTCAGCCCGGTTAACAAACTTTAACAGAGAATATAACACCAAACCCAAAAGAATAAACCAAACTCCCTCATTAATTTGTAACCTGAAAAAATTTTAACAAAAGGTATATTCCAATTACACTTATTAAATAAATTCCCTACTTTTTGTTTATCTCTTTTTAAACAGCAAACTACTTTAACTGATTTTGGTTAAAAATAAATTGGCACATTTTTATACACTTTTTTTTCAGTGTGGTAATAAGTATGATTTCTTTAAACTCATCGGATTTTTAAGAGAATTTCCGGGTTAATTTTCACCGGACGACGGGATCAGCACGTTACTTTAGTTTTACATATTCTGTTCATGTTTTTGGACGATAATATATCCGCCTGATCAGTGAATCGTCATCACATGATCAATCTGTCTTATTGGTATTGAAAAAATCAGGTTAATCATTCAAATCTAATACGCAGATGTGCTGGATGGAATGATCGAGTTTGAAGGAAAAAAGGCGGCTCTTTGAGTGTTTTTCTTCCCCAAACAGGCAAGTGTGGATTCAAATCAGGCACAAATATCACGAATTAAAATGCATCATTTTTCAGCGAAATGTCGTTATCACGGATATTACGTTGACTGAAAAGGCTTGAGGGTCGATACTCTCAAGGTTTTACTTAAGCAAACCGGTTCGCAGGGGCTGATTCATCACTTTCACCCCCTCAAAACTCAATCAACGCAAGGGGCTATATATGGCTGGTGGAAAGTCAACCATCATTTACACACTGACTGACGAGGCGCCATTACTGGCGACTTATTCGCTGCTGCCGATTATTGAGACCTTTACTAAGCCGGCCGGCGTAGAGATCGTTAAAAGTGACATCTCCGTGGCCGCACGCGTGCTCGCAGAATTTTCTGACTACCTCACCGACGAGCAAAAGGTCACTGACAACCTCGCAGAGCTAGGTCGTCTTACACAAGATCCAGATACGAACATCATCAAACTTCCAAACATCAGTGCTTCTGTTGCTCAGTTGACTGCATGTATCAAAGAACTTCAGTCTAAAGGCTATGCGGTTCCTGATTACCCTGAAAACCCGACCACTGAGGAAGAAAAGGCAATCAAGACCCGTTATGGCAAATGCCTGGGCTCTGCAGTAAACCCGGTATTACGTGAAGGTAACTCTGACCGTCGCGCACCAACTGCAGTAAAGAACTACGCGAAGAAAAACCCGCACTCAATGAGCGAGTGGAAACAGTGGTCACAAACTCACGTTTCTCACATGGACGAAGGCGACTTCTACCATGGCGAAAAGTCCATGACTTTAGACCGCGCGCGTAACGTGAAAATGGAACTGATCACCAAGTCAGGTGAAACCATTGTTCTGAAGCCAAAAGTTGCGCTGCAAGACGGTGAAATCATCGACTCGATGTTCATGAGCAAAAAAGCGCTTTGCGACTTCTATGAAAAAGAATTGGATGACTGTAAAGAAGCCGGCATCCTGTTCTCTTTACACGTAAAAGCGACCATGATGAAAGTTTCACACCCGATCGTATTCGGTCACTGTGTGAAAATTTACTACAAAGATGCTTTCGAAAAACATGGCAAACTGTTCGACGAGTTAGGCATTAATGTCAATAATGGTATGGCCGGTCTTTACGAGAAGATCGAAACCCTGCCAACTTCTTTACGTGAAGAAATCATCGAAGACCTGCACGCGTGTCAAGAACACCGTCCTGCACTGGCGATGGTGGATTCTGCAAAAGGCATCACTAACTTCCACTCTCCGAACGACGTAATTGTTGACGCATCTATGCCAGCAATGATCCGTTCTGGCGGTAAAATGTGGGGTGCTGACGGCAAGCCTTACGACTGTAAAGCAGTAATGCCAGAATCGACTTTCGCGCGTATTTACCAGGAAATGATCAACTTCTGTAAATGGAATGGTAACTTCGACCCACGTACCATGGGTACTGTGCCTAACGTTGGTCTGATGGCGCAAAAAGCGGAAGAATACGGTTCACACGACAAGACTTTCGAAATTCCTGAAGCGGGTGTTGCCAACATCACGGATCTGGAAACAGGTGAAGTGTTGATGTCTCAAAACGTGGAAGAAGGCGACATCTGGCGTATGTGTCAGGTGAAAGATGCACCAATCCGCGACTGGGTGAAACTGGCTGTTACACGTGCACGTAACTCTGGTATGCCAGCTATCTTCTGGTTAGACCCGTACCGTCCACACGAAAATGAACTGATCAAGAAAGTACAAAAATACCTGAAAGATCACGATACAGACGGTTTAGACATCCAGATCATGTCACAAGTCCGTGCAATGCGTTATACGCTTGAGCGCGTTGCTCGTGGCCTGGATACCATTTCTGTAACCGGTAACATCTTACGTGACTACCTGACTGACCTGTTCCCGATTATGGAACTAGGTACATCTGCGAAGATGCTGTCAATCGTGCCGTTAATGGCTGGTGGCGGTATGTACGAAACAGGTGCTGGTGGTTCTGCGCCGAAACACGTACAACAGCTGGTTGAAGAAAACCACTTACGTTGGGATTCTTTAGGTGAGTTCCTGGCACTGGCGGTATCTCTAGAAGAGCTTGGCATTAAAGAAGACAACGCGAAAGCGAAACTTCTGGCGAAGACTTTAGATGCTGCAACAGGCAAGCTGCTGGACAACGACAAGTCTCCATCACGTCGTACTGGCGAGCTGGACAACCGTGGCAGCCACTTCTACCTGGCAAAATTCTGGGCAGAAGAACTTGCTGCACAAGACGAAGATGCTGAACTGAAAGCGAAATTTGCTCCACTTGCACAAGCTTTAGCTGCAAATGAAGAGAAAATCGTGGCTGAACTTGCAGAAGTCCAAGGCAAATCAGTAGATATCGGCGGTTACTACGCGGTAGATCAAACGAAAGTAAATGCCGTGATGCGTCCAAGCGAAACCTTGAATGCAACGCTGGCTTCATTACAAGCTTAAATTGAATTTGACTGACCTTTGTTAGTCAGCTCATAAAAAAACCGGTGCTAAGGCGCCGGTTTTTTATGTTTAATACCATTAGATTAACAAGCGATCAGGGATGAATTTAACCATTCAGTGATGCCGTAAAAGGTGGAGCTATTTACTTATATCTTGATAGGTATCTTGATTATTCATCCTTTCCACGTTACGACACCCGAACATTTTTTAGAATAATCTGATTCTTCTTATTTTTCAGGCAATAAAAAACCCCAAGTCTGAATATGCTTGGGGTTCTTTAGAATCTGTGGTCCCGAGGGTCGGAGGTTTTGTAATTTTAGCCATCTGATTTCACCATGAAAAACAAGGGAAAATCAGGTACTCATTTAGGGACTTATTTGCCAGAATGACCACCTGAAATCAGGCTAATGAAGTCATTGAGTTTTGAACGAATGGTTAACGCAGATTATTTATTTTAAACAATAAAAAAAGGCTCTAAGTCTTAATGTGCTTAGAGCCTTTTTAGGTAACTGGTCCCGAGGGTCGGACTCGAACCGACACGTCATCTCTGACAGCGGATTTTGAGTCCGCCGCGTCTACCAATTTCACCACCTCGGGAAGGTGTTGATGCGTATAATAAACTGTTTCACCCGCTTGTCAACGCTCGCCTCCCATATTTGTTTAAAAATAAATCAACCCGATTTTTTTTGTCTTATAATTAGGCAATTTCAGCGATAAAACCAAAAAACGCATATACTACGCCCAATCCTGTTATTGTTTTGCGCATTTATTTAACCATGCAACTTTCTGATTTTAATTTCGATCTCCCTGATGAACTGATTGCCCGTTACCCGCTGGAACAGCGCAGCGCCTCACGCCTGCTGCATGTCAATGCCGAAGGTCAGTATCAAGACCATCAATTTACCGATCTTGTCGACTTACTTGAAGCTGGCGATGTGCTGGTCTTAAATGACACCAAAGTCATGAAAGCTCGCCTGAGAGGGAAACGTGCTACCGGTGGTGCTGTGGAAGTGCTGGTCGAACGCATGCAAGATCAGTTTATTGCGCATTGTCATATTAAAGCCAGCAATTCTCCAAAAGCCGGTGCTGAACTCTTCATTGGTCCAGATGAAGTGAAAGTCACGGTACAAGGCCGGCATGAGAACCTGTTTATTGTCGAGTTTTCCCAGCCCATTCTAGAGGTGCTGGATCGCTACGGCGCCCTGCCCATTCCGCCGTACTTTAACCGTGAAGCAGAAGCGATTGATACCGAACGCTATCAAACTGTATTTAATGATCCAACCAAACTGGCCAGTGTTGCCGCCCCGACTGCCAGCCTGCATTTTGATGCCGAACTGCTGGCCAAGCTTGAAGCCAAAGGCATTCAAAAAACCTTTGTAACCTTGCACGTGGGCGCTGGAACCTTCCTGCCGGTACGCACCACTGATATTGAAAACCATATCATGCACAGCGAATGGTGTGATGTACCAGCCGCCGCTGTGGAGATGATCCAGCAGGCCAAAGCACGTGGCAATAAAGTCATTTCAGTTGGTACCACAGCCACCCGTGCGGTCGAAAGTGCAGCACAGGCACATGGCGGCACACTGGCCGCCTGGACCGGTGATACCCAGATTTTCATTTATCCGGGCTATAAATTTAAAGTGGTGGATCGTTTGATCACCAATTTCCACTTGCCTGAATCAACCCTGCTGATGCTGGTGTCAGCCCTGTCGAGTCGTGAAAATATCATGCGTGCCTATCAACATGCGGTGGCTCAGCGTTACCGCTTTTTCAGTTATGGCGATGCCATGCTGATTGATCAGGCCCACAGCTAGAGCACTGTCCCATGCCAATCGAGAATATTCAGCACAGCATTCATATTCGCCGCAAGAAGAATCAGCTGGTGTGGAATAATCTCGCCCGGCTCTGGGAAATTGGTGCACAAGCCAAATCCCAGCAGGAACTGCTTGACCGGCTGCATCCCTGGAATGCCCCGATCAGCCTGCGTTTTGAAAACAAGCTGCCAATTTTGCTTGGCATCATCGGCCTGATACTGATCCTGCTGTTCTGGCTGGCCCCGGCGCACTGGGCCTTGCAGCTGTGTCTGCTGCTGGGAGGCCTTTTGATCTTTGGTGCGTTTCTCTGTTATGAATCCAGCCGCCCAATCACCAATGCCATTCAGGAACTGGAGCAACAGGCACTGGCGCTCAAGTATCAGTTGGCCTTTAACAGCATTCCCCGGCATGAACAGATCATCTTCCAGCCGGTCCGTTTTATTGCGCAAATCAAACAGCTGTTTCCGCTGTTCCAGCAAGGCAATCTCAGCAATGACATTCGCCGCTATGCTCTGACCCACTGGCAGGATGAACAGGGCCAGACCCATCAGGTGATGCTGTTTGAATACCGCTATGTCTCTGAAATTCAGGTCCAAGACCAGAATGGCAACAAAATGCGGCTCAAAGAAATTGAAAAATTCCTGTGGGGTGCCATTGTCTTTGGGGTCGAGTTACAGGGACTGGCGCTCAGCTCGCAGCGCAAAAGCTTTGCCTACCCCTATACCCAGCCGTGGCATACCAGTGATATTCAGATTAACCGGCAGTTAAACATCTATGGCACCGATACCCACCAGATGGCCCGGCAGCTGACTCCGGCGGTGGTGCTGAAACTGGCCAATTTCCTGAACGCGCAGCCCGGCGATCTGCTGTTTCATCCTGAACAGAAAATCCTGTGCTATGTAGGTAGCCAGAACCTGTTTCAGGCCAGCAGCAACTATAAAACCATTCAGGATATTTCGGCTTTACGTGGACATCTGCGTACATTTAAATTACCGTATCTAGAACAATTACAACGCCATTTGCTGCAGCTTTTATAAATTTGGACGTGGGGAGATTTCTATGGGATTGATGATTTTTCTGGCTATTATTCTGGCCGTGCTGATTATCGGGATTCTGATTCGCAACAATATTGTGCGTTATCACAATGCCAGTATTCGTGCCTGGGCTGATGTCACCAGTTATGAGCGCCAGAAAGTCAAGATTCTGGAACAGCTGATTCCAGTGGTGGAGCAATATTCCAGTTTTGAACAGGGCACGCTGGCCAAAGTGACTGAACTGCGCCAGAACGTGTTAAACCTGAAACTGGACAGTACCGACAGCGCCCAGCTGCAACATATTGAGCGTTTGAGTAAAGAGCTGCTGCACAACCTAAACGTGGTGGTCGAGAACTATCCTGAGCTGAAAGCCAATGACATCTATTTAAAAATGATGCACGAAATTGAAGAACAGAATGAAAATGTCGGTGCTGCGATTACCATTTTTAACCGCAATGTCGAGCTGTTTAATAACCAGATTCAGATTTTCCCAAACAACATCATTAACACCTTAACTTTGGGCAAAAAAGCCATTCGCCCGTTCCGTGATCCAAGCATGCAGCAAGGCTTTGAGTATCGCCCGAATTTTTAAAACCAAGATGACCTCTTGATTCAATGTCAAACCGCCTGTCATGATTACAGCGAGATTTCTCCCACGCAGATGACATCCGGTTGACATTTGGCTGTGCTTTGTCACAATCAGAACACTGAGCAAAATATCAATAACAGCTCAGGCATTACCACAGCATGATTAAAAATAAAAAAGTTAGTCCCGACCATGTTAGAACATCTGCAGAGCTTTCAAGCGGCGCTCATTCACGAGTTTTTTCAACTCTATGAGCAGTATGAACAGGACCATATTTATGCCTGCGCCTTGGTGCTGAATGAATATCTGGGTTTTGAATATCTGGCCATTTCCACCCGGCGCAGCCTGTTTAGCGAGCAGGAAGATCCGGCTCAGTACCTGTCAGACCATGACAAATGGTCAGTCCAGAAATGGCGCTATCGCAGCCAGCCACATCAGCAGCATTTGAATCAGTTTAAACGCCTGTTCACAGACTATTTCCAGAAGCGCCATATCTTTGGGCATCCACTGGCCCAGCAGCGTGACTCCGAGCAACAGAACCATCTACAGGTTTTGCTGAATATGTTTCAGCAAGCCCGACACGCCTTGTCGAATGCCTATGGATTGGACCTGAGTTCAATGGTGTTTTTTATGCAGGTGGCCAAACAGCCACAAATGACAGCGGACTCTGCACGGCTGCTGAATACGCAGAGCCCCTTACTGGCAGAATTTCTGGCCCATCAACAGCGCCCTGCTCTGCTGGATGCTTCATCCCATCCACCGGCGATAAAACTGCAACAGATTGATAAAGACCTGCTGATTGATCTGGCGCAGCTGCTGGAAATTGAACCCTATGATTATCTGGAAATAGCCCACGCCGCCTATTTGCTGACGCTGGAACCGGGATTTATTGACAGCAATCTGTATATCCAGCGTCTGATTCACTCGATTGCCGCCATGGACAGTAATGAACAGGGCCTGTTTGCCCTCCCGAAAGATGAAATTCAGCAACGGATTCAGCAGTTTTATGCCATGTAATTGCCATGATTTTCCTCCACAATATTTACCCAAGAAAACGCATCAAAACTAGCAATTCACAGCAGAATCTAGGAAAATGATGAACTTTTAGCGCAAACAATCAGCGAACTGTTTTTTCGCCTTGATTTGGAATCTGTATGAAGTTTGAAAAATTAGGCCAATCGGGTCGCGCCCGTCGTGGTCGTTTAACTCTTGAACATGGTGTGGTGGAAACCCCTGTGTTTATGCCTGTCGGCACCTATGGCACCGTTAAAGGCATGCTCCCGCGTGATATTGAAGACATTCAAGCACAAATTATTTTAGGCAACACCTTCCATCTGTATTTGCGTCCAGGTCTGGATGTCATTAAAGAACATGGTGGCCTGCACGAATTCATGAAATGGGACAAGCCGATTCTGACCGATTCTGGCGGTTTCCAGGTCTTTAGTCTGGGTGCCATGCGCAAGATTAAAGAAGAAGGCGTTACTTTCCGTTCACCAATTGACGGCTCCAAAGTATTCCTTTCTCCAGAAATTTCCATGGAAATCCAGAAGGTTCTGAACTCAGACATCGTCATGATTTTTGATGAATGTACGCCGTATCCAGCGACCCATGAAGAAGCACAGAAATCTTTACAGCTGTCGTTACGCTGGGCCAAACGCTGTAAAGAACATCATCACAATGTCCTTGAAAATAAAAATGCCCTGTTCGGGATTATTCAGGGCGGGATGTATGAAGATTTACGTGATGAGTCTTTAAATGGTCTGCTAGAAGTCGGTTTTGATGGTTATGCCATTGGCGGTCTGTCAGTCGGTGAACCAAAAGAAGAAATGATCAAGGTACTGGATTATCTGCCGAACAAAATGCCGGAAGATAAACCACGTTACCTGATGGGTGTCGGCAAACCGGAAGATATTGTGGAAGGTATTCGCCGCGGGGTGGATATGTTTGACTGCGTAATGCCAACCCGGAATGCCCGTAATGGTCATTATTTCGTGACCGATGGTCTGGTACGGATTCGTAACAGCAAATACCGTCATGACCAGAGCCCGCTCGATCCGCACTGTGACTGTTATACCTGCAAGAACTTTACCCGCGCCTACCTGTTCCATCTGGAAAAATGCGGCGAGATGCTCGGTTCAATGCTCGGTACCATCCACAACCTGCGCTATTACCAACGCTTTACCCAAGATATCCGTAATGCCTTGGACAATGGCACTTTTGATGACTTTGTACAGGACTTTTATGCCCGTCGCGGTCTGGATGTGCCGCCTTGTCCGCAAGATTAATCTTTTCAGTATTTGCGCTGAAGAAAAAGACAGGGTAAATTGCAGAACAAGTCAATTTATTATCAATGTTATTGATTCCAGTTTTTAGTTTAGGAAAATGAAATGAGCCTTTTTATTTCTACTGCTCACGCAGCAGGTGAAGCTGCACAACAACCAAGTATGGTTGCTAACCTTTTGATGATTGCAGTATTTATTGCAATTTTCTACTTCCTGATTTGGCGCCCGCAATCAAAACGTGCCAAAGAACACCGTGCCCTGATCGACAGCCTGGGCGTAGGCAGTGAAGTGGTGTTTGCTGGTGGCCTGATGGGTAAAATCACCAAACTTGAAGGTGATTTTGCAGTGGTTGAACTGAACCGCGGCGTAGAAGTAAAAATTCAGCGTGCCAGTGTGATTTCAGTTCTGCCTGAAGGCACATTAAACAACCTTTAATCAAAAATTAGTCGTGCGCCCGCACGACTTTTTCATTTTAAGAAGAAAATTAAATGCGTTACCCAGCATGGAAATATCTACTCATCCTTGTGGTTCTAGTGGTGAGTACATTATATGCCCTGCCAAGTTTGTATCCAGATGAACCTGCGGTTCAGATTTCTGGGGCCAAAGCCGGTACCCAAATTGACCAAAGCATCGTACAAAAAGCAGAGCAAATTCTAAAATCAGAAAATATTGCCAGCCATGACAACAGCTTTACCAATAACGCAGCCCTGTTGCGTCTGGACTCAAGCGAAGCACAGCTTAAAGCCAAAGATGCATTACGTCAGGGCTTGGGTGATGATTATGTCGTGGCCCTCAACCTGGCGCCAACCACTCCTGAATGGCTACAGAAAATTGGCGCCAAGCCAATGAAACTGGGTCTGGACTTGCGTGGTGGTGTTCACTTCCTGCTGGAAGTGGATATGGACAAGGCCATCAGCCAGCGCTTGGAAACCTCTGCGACTGACCTGCGTCGCCAACTGCGCGACAACAAGCTGAAATTCAACAGCCTGTCTTTGAATAACAACACCATTACCGTGCAGTTCGCTAACAATGATGACCGCTCAGCCGTAATGGACTTCTTGCGCCGTAACGGTAACGAGTTTAACCAGCAGGCACTGGCCACCACAGATGGTGCCATGTTGCGCCTGACCTATACCGACACGCGCAAGCAGGAAATTGAATCCTATGCCGTGAACCAGAACTTGACCACGCTACGTAACCGTATTAACGAGTTAGGTGTGGCCGAAGCGCTGGTCCAAACCCAAGGCAGCAACCGTATTGTGGTGGAATTGCCGGGTGTACAGGATACCGCTGAAGCCAAGCGTGTTCTGGGTCGTACTGCGAACCTGGAATTCCGTCTGGTCTCTGACCTGAATGATCAGCACATTGACCCGTATACCGGTCAGCTCAGCAGTCAGACCTTACCACCGGGCACTGAAGCCTTTGCCTTTGAATCACTCGACAGTGGCCGTCAGTTGCTGCTGAACCGTAGCCGTATTTTAACCGGTGAGCGCGTACAGAATGCATCGAGTGGCTTTAGTCAGGATACTGGCGGCGCCGAGGTAAACATTACCCTCGACTCTGCAGGCGGCAAGCTGATGGCAGACGCGACCCGTAATGCGGTCGGCAAACGTATGGCGGTACTGTTCATTGAGAACAAGCAGCGCATCAGCTATGTAACTGATCCGGAAACCGGCGTCCAGACTGAAGTGCGTACCCCATACACCGAATCAGTCGTGATTAACGCCGCAACCATTCAGGCGGTATTAGGTTCACAGTTCCGGATTACCGGTCTGGATTCACCGCAAGAAGCGGCTGAACTGGCACTGATGTTACGTGCCGGTGCCCTGGCTGCGCCAATGTACTTCGTTGAAGAACGTGTGATTGGTCCTAGTCTGGGTCAGGAAAATATCGACAAGGGCGTAACCTCGACCCAGATCGGTTTTATTCTGGTTGCGATCTGGATGGTGGTGTTCTTCCGTCTGTTTGGTGTGATTGCCAACTTCGCGCTGGTATTTAACCTGGCGATGATCCTGACAGTGATGTCATGGATTGGTGCTTCTTTAACCTTGCCAGGTATTGCCGGTATCGTGATTACCATTGGTATGGCGGTCGATGCCAACGTCCTGATCTGTGAGCGGATACGGGAAGAGATCAAATGGGGGGCCTCACCCAAACAGGCCATCGTAGCCGGTTATGACCGGGCCTATAACACCATTTTCGACTCGAACTTAACCACCTTCCTGGTGGCGTTCATTCTGTTCGCGATTGGTACCGGTCCGATTAAAGGCTTCGCCGTGACCCTAATGATTGGTATTGTCTGCTCGATGTTTACGGCCATTACCGTAACCCGTGCGATTGTACAGATCATTTATGGCAAACGCCGTAACCTGAAAAAGTTGAGCATTTAAGGAGATCGATGATGACTGAGAATACTCAACTGAATCCGAAAAAATACGGCCGTCCGGATGATGAGCGCGTCATTCCGTTTATGAAGATTGCGTTGCCGGCGGCATTGCTTTCGATCATTTTAACCGTGGCCAGCATCTTCTTTATTGCCACCAAAGGCTTAAATCTGGGTCTGGACTTTACCGGCGGTATTGCCGCAGAGCTGAACTACAGCAATCCGGTGAGAGCCAGCGATGTCTCTTCTGCCCTGACGCAGGCCGGTTTCCGTGATCCGGTGGTACAGACCCTGGGTTCTGAACGTGACCTGATGGTGCGTATGCCGGTGCAGGACGAGATTGAAGTCGAAGACCTGACCCAGACCATTACCGCAGCGGCACAATTGCCGGGCAACAGCGCCGATGTGACCAAGGTCGATGTGGTCGGCGGTCAGGTCGGTAACGAGCTATATGTGCGTTCTGCAGGTGCCGTGGCACTGGCGCTGATCCTGATGCTGATTTATGTCACCATCCGCTTCGAGTTCAAACTGGCGATGGGTGCGGTACTGTCCCTGTTCCACGATATTATCGTGACGGTGGGTATTTTTGCGATGATGCAATGGCCGTTTGACCTGACCGTATTGGCAGCCCTGCTGGCAATTATCGGCTTCTCGCTCAACGATAACATTGTGGTCTCGGACCGTATTCGTGAAAACTTCCGTAAAATTCGTGGCGCTTCGCCGCTGGAAGTGGTCAATATTGCCTTAACCGAAACCTTACGTCGTACCATCCACACCTCGATGACGCTGTTACTGGTGGTGGTGGCGATGATGCTGATGGGTGGTGATGGCCTGAAATGGTTCTCGATTGCCATGTTTGTCGGTGTCTTTGTCGGAACCTATTCTTCGATTTATATTGGTACCGCCTTTGCACTGTGGCGTGGTCTGAACCGTCAAGACTTTATTGTGCAGGTGAAGCCGGAATTTGAAGAGGAAGAAATTCCTTAATTCTTTTCCTTCCTGTACCCATAAAAGCCCATCTCCGGATGGGCTTTTTTAATGGCGGATCAGTTGCAGCTTGGGAAACTGAAATCCCTTGCAGGAGCGTTCAGAACGCCAGGCCACGGTCAGCATACAGCCACCAATCTTCAGATGCTGATAGGCAAATGTACCCAGGCCCTCATGATGACAAAACCCACCCTGCTGATGCGGATGAACCCCGCTATTCAGCTGATTCAGACTCATGCGAATACCCAGCCCTGACGCTTTCAGAACAGCCTCTTTGGTGGTCCAGACCTTAAACCAGTAATCTGTCTCCTGGTCATAAGCCTGCCACAATTCCCATTCAGCCGGATGAAACATATGCCTGGCCAGACTTTCAAAGCGCACCTTGCGATCCAGATCTTCAACATCCACCCCAACATCTTGTAGCTGCTCGCTATAGGCCAGCGCATAATGCTGACGGCTGTGGCTATGATTCAAGGCCAGCTGCGGATACGCAGGTAAAAACGGCTTGCCATACGCAGTACGGGCAAAATCATCCGAGCAGATTGGCGCGTTTAAATAGGCCGATAGGCGCTGGTTACGAAAAGCATAAATGGCCTGCTTCTGCTGCTGGATGTACGCTTTACGCTCCAGCGCCGGCTGCTGCGGTGCAATCTGTGCCAGACGGGCCAATTCTAGAATAATCTGTGCGCTCATGTGTGGACGCATTTCCTGCATAAACAAAAACCAGCGATCAAGATCACTGGTTTTTTCAAAGATAAGAAAGAAAGTTTAATTGCCCTGTACCAAACGACGTGCGCTGATAATCCCCGGCTGCTGCTCCAAACGTGCCAGCAGACGTGACAGTTGCGCCAGACCTTTGACTTCAATTAACAGCTTCATATTGGCAATACCATCATTTTCGGAAATGGTATTCACCTGACGAATATTAATCTGATCGGAGAAAATCACCTGAGTCAGATCTTTCAGCAGACCACGGCGATCATAGGCTTCCACTACAATCTGCACGCTTTGACCACGGGTTGGCTGCATTTCCCAGTCGGCTTCGACCGCACGTTCCGGCTCTTGGCTGATCATGCGTACATAATCCGGACAGGCCACCTTATGGATGCTGACACCGCGATTCAGGGTGATATAGCCGGCAATGGATTCACCATGTACCGGCTGGCAGCACTGGGCAATATGCAGCTCAACGTTATCCAGACCATCAATCAGAATACCATGCGCCGACAAGGTATGGCTGGCTCGCGGATTCAGGGTCGGTTTTAATACCAGTTCCGGTTCATCCTGATCCAGATGCATATGCCGGTTAACCTGGTTAATCAGCGCATGCAGGCTGATTTCACCATTGACCAGACCAATCAGAATGTCTTCACCGAGTTTGACATTAAAGTGATTGCAGTAATCATTCAAGTCGATACTTTTCGGGTGAATCGCCAGACGCGACAATTCCTTATTCAGAATATCACGGCCAATTTCCAGATTCTTGCTGCGGTCCTGCTGTCTGAACCAGTGGCGTAACTTGTCACGCGCCCGCGCAGTCTTGATATAACCAAGTGAGTTCACCAGCCAGTCACGGTTTGGTTCACGGTCTTTCTTGGTCAGAATTTCGACCTGTTCACCGGTTTTTAAGGTATAGGTCAGCGGCACATAACGCTGATTGACCCGCGCGGCATAACACTTGTTACCAACCTCGGTATGCACATGGTAGGCAAAGTCCAGCACGGTCGAGCCACGCGGTAATTCTTTAATATCCCCATCGCGGCTAAACACATAAATCTTTTCAAAATCTTCAAACTCTTGCAGCTGCTCGAAGTTTTCAGTTTCATCATCGGACTTATGCGCACTGGCATCATTACGCTCCTGATAATGCTCCAGCACCGCACGCAAAGAATGCAAACGATGGTTGAAGGAATGATCGGTGGTTTTGCTGCCTTCTTTATAGTTAAAGTGCGAACACACGCCAAGTTCCGCTTCTTCATGCATTTCCATGGTACGGATTTGCACTTCCAGCGACTTGTTTTCAGCAATCACTGCAGTATGTAGCGAGCGATAACCATTGGCTTTCGGATTGGTAATGTAGTCATCAAACTGATGCGGAATATGCCGCCACAGCTGATGTACGATACCGAGCGAGTGATAACATTCCGGAATGGTTTTGACCAGTACCCGCACCGCACGAATGTCATAGAGCTGGTCGAAGCTCAGGTCTTTACTCTTCATTTTTCGATAAATCGAATAAATGTGTTTAACCCGGCCGGTAATTTCCGACTCAATGCCATGCGCCGCCAGTTCACTCTTGAGCTTATCAATTACAAACTGGATATATTGCTCACGTTCCAGCCGTTTTTCATTCAGTAAAGACGCAATTTCTTTATAACGGTCCGGCGCCAGATAACGGAAAGCCAGATCTTCCAGCTCCCATTTTAACTGGGCGATGCCCAGACGGTGCGCCAGCGGCGAGTAAATGGTCAGAATTTCACGCGCGACCCGTTCCTGACGCTCTTTGGACGCAGTGGTCAGTTCACGTAAGGCATAGGTACGCTCGGCCAGCTTGATCAGCACCACACGCACATCTTCAGTGACTGAAATCAGCATTTTATAAATGCCGGTCAGATGCTCGCGCTGGTTGTTATTGAAGTGATCTTCCAGCCGTTTATTCTTTTCAATCAGCTCGGACAGCTTACCCATCGACAGGGTGCCTTTGACCAGGGTATGTACGCTGTCACCGAAATGCTCACGCACCTCTTCCAGGGTCATCACCCCTTCACGCACACTGCGGTACAGCATGGCAGCCGACAAAGTATCTTCATCGACATGCAAATGCGCCAGAATATCGGCCATTTCAATTCCGGTATACAAGGTATTGGACCGGTGCTTGACTGTCGTTTCCAGCTCTTTTTGTAACGTATAGGTGGCAACTTCTTCGAGTTTTGCTAATGCTGCCCCATCTAAGATGTCACGAACCCGGTCCAGCCATTCTGCCAGATCCTGTCGTGCTTGCTCGGCATGTTCTACAGTCGTTTCCTCAGACAATTCGTTTAATCGTCCAGGAAGTTGTTCACGTACTGTGACCATACCCTACTCCTACCTCTATATACTTCATTTTCTATAAATCGTTTATTGATTTTTCTTGCTCAAATAAGGCAATCGATTCTACATGACCGGTATGGCTAAACATATCCATCACCCCGGCTTTGCTTAAACGATAGCCCTGTTGCACCAGCATCCCCGCATCCCTTGCAAGTGTAGCCGGATTACATGACACATAAACGATTCTTGCCGCACCAAATTTGGGCACATAATGCATGACTTCCTCGGCACCGGAGCGCGGAGGGTCAATCAATAATGCATCAAATCCTTGATTTGCCCAAGAATGATGCGAAAAATCTTTTGTTAAATCTTGTGAAAAGAATTTCACCTGAGTTAACCCGTTCAGCTGGGCATTTTCCGCACCACGATGCACCATTTCATCTGAACCTTCCACGCCAACCACCGTACCGTTTTCGCCGACACAGCGCGCCAAAGGTAAAGAGAAATTGCCTAATCCACAAAACAGATCCAGCACACGCTCACCTGCCTGCAACTGAAGCAAATCACATGCCAGCTTGACCATTTGCGGATTCACGGTGGAATTTACTTGGGTAAAATCCAGCGGATGGAAAGCAAATTTCAGCTCAAATTCCGGCAGTGCATAATGCAGACGCATGGCCTGATCAGGTTGATCTACACGTTGCACACTGTCTGGTCCCGCAGGCTGCAGATACAGTTGCCATTGTTTCTGTAACGCAAATTTGAGCAGTTGGTTGACATCTGACTCAGATAATTTTTCCGTATGCCGGACCAACAGGGCAATTTCCGTGTCACCCATTGCCAATTCTACATGACCAATGTCGGCTTTGCCTTTTAGACTTTGGAGTAGTTGTTTCAGGCGGGTGATTGAACCGAGTTCACGGTCCAGAATCAGACAGCGGTCAATTGAGGTCAGCCGGTTGCTCTGGCGTTCCCGGAAACCGACCACCAGTTTGTCTTTATTCGGGAAATAACGCACCCCGATCCGGGCACGGCGGCGATAATCCTCCCGGGTTGAACGTAACGGTGTCAGCCATTCATCCGGTTGAATGCCGGCAAAATGCTGCAGGTGCGACTTGAGTACATCCTGTTTTAAACGAATCTGCTCATCCAGCTGGATATGCTGCATATTGCAGCCGCCACAGACACCAAAATACGGACACGGCGGCTCGACCCGCATCTCGGCAGGTGCAGATAACAGTTCGATACAGTCGGCTTCTTCTAACCGTTTGGTGACATGATGAATCCGTGCTTTGACTGTTTCACCCGGCAAGGCACCCTGAATAAACACCTTCTTGCCGTGTTTATCCTGCGGATGTTCAGGCTGTGAACCATAGTGTGCAATCCCGCGCCCTTCATGGGACAGCGACTCAACCTGAAAGGTATGGATCAGGGGTTGAGCTAGACGAGCGGATGGACGATGTTTCATGAGCACCTAAAGTGTGGAAGATGGGAAGTCTGCAGCAGTAAAGTATGTGGCTTGTGCATTCTGGCGCCAGGCTGCGAGGAACTCGCCATGCTGTGGCAGGCTGGATAAATACTGGATGGTGGTCTGAACCCACAGGCGATGATCATCCAGCTGCAGCTGCCCTTTCAGCAAGAGCCAGCGCAGATAGATCAGCCAGGTATTCAGCACATCACCTTCACAATAGCTGGTGAGTTTGAGCCATTCACCGGCGCGGATATATTCCGGCACATGATAACCGGCTTCACCGCGTTTACCCGGAAAACCGAGCAGATGCGCCATATCATCCAGTTTCTGGAAATTCCGGCCATTAAACATGGCCATCACATCCATCAAGTCAATATGCCGCTGATGATAGCGGTTCTGGTAGTTATTATAGCGCTTTTGCGTGTCAATTTCGCCCTGATCAAACAGACTTGGCGCAGACAGGCCATGATACATGGCACGATATAAAATCACCGGCAAATCAAACTGCGAACCGTTCCAGCTCACCAGAGTCGGATGACGCTTGTCAAAAATCGACAGAAATTTTTTCAGGATTTCGGCTTCGGTATACTGTTCCCGGCTAAAAGAAAACAGGGTCATTAAGCCGGTTTCATCAATCCACAGACCGGAAATACAGACAATTTCATGCAGCGGCAAACGCTGAAAATCCATGCCCGATTCCTGACGGCGCAGCTTCATCAGCGCCGGCTCCAGATCTGCCTCAGGCAAATCCAGACCATACAGATGCGCCCCCGACTTCAGGTCGGTCCATGTTTCAATATCAAATACCAACACAGGTAGACGCATAATTTTCTCTACAGCTTGACGGCGGTTTATTCAGGATCTTGAACGGAAAATAAACCGGTCGATAAATAACGGTCACCCCGGTCGCAGATAATGCAGACAATCATCGCATCCGGGTTTTCTTCTGCCAGTTTCAGTGAAGCCCAGACCGCACCACCCGATGACGTTCCGGCACTGATACCTTCTTTTTGCGCCAGTTTACGCATGGTCCGCTCGGCTTCAATTTGCGGAATATCAATAATCCGGTCGACACGACTGCGGTCAAAAATGGTCGGTAAATATTCTTCTGGCCAGCGGCGAATACCGGCAATGCTGGAACCATCTGAAGGCTGTAAACCGACAATCTGAATATCCGGATTCATTTCTTTCAGATATTTGGATACCCCCATAATGGTGCCGGTGGTCCCCATCGAGCTGACAAAGTGGGTAATTTTACCGCCAGTTTGCTGCCAGATTTCCGGTCCGGTGGTCAGGTAATGCGCCTCGACATTGTCCGGATTACCAAACTGGTTCAGTACCAGACCTTTGCCTTCGGCCTGCATTTGCAGGGCCAGATCACGCGCTCCTTCCATGCCCTGTTCTTTGGTCACTTCAATCAGTTCGGCACCATAGGCACGCATGGCATCTTTACGTTCCTGACTCATGTTGTTCGGCATGATCAGCTTCATCTGATAACCACGCATGGCAGCCACCATGGCCAGTGCAATCCCCGTATTTCCGCTGGTGGCTTCAATCAAGGTATCACCCGGTTTGATCTGACCGCGCTTTTCCGCCTGCATAATCATGTTATACGCTGGGCGGTCTTTGACTGAACCTGCCGGATTGTTGCCTTCCAATTTGGCCAACACCGTGGCTTGGGTATGACTTGCAAGACGCTGCAAGCGTACCAATGGCGTTTTGCCCACATAATGATCTAATAGAAATTCATCGGCTTGGAAATCAGGGGTGGTATTACTCATTATTTGCACCTTTCTCTAGGTGCGCATATTGTATGAAAAAAACCACCCGCCTGCACTCTTTTCACCAGCTTTTTCGTGAAAGTGCTTAAAGCACAGTCAGTTTTAAAATAAAGCGTGCTAAACTGCTCGGCAGAACGAATAAACTGCTTTAACCATGTCAAATATCAATAAAAAGTTATTTAAGCGCCTACATTTAAATCATGCTTATGGGCAACTGATTGCCCTGATATTTGTGCCCATTATGGTGCTGGCGGCGGTCGGTGCAGGGCTGGTTCTGACCGAAACCTCGAATGCAGCGCGCGCCCAGCAAAAGCAGATGGCGATTGCGATTTTAACCCGCTATGAAATGCCATCTGAAGTGGCCTTACAGCAGCTCAACACCTTTCCTTGGCAATATGAACAGGCACGCAGCTATATGCAGGACCTGCTCAATGAAAAGCATTTACTTCGGACTGCCATTATTGATTCCCAAGGTCGTAGCCGCCTGAGTATGGGCTATCAGGATCAGGCCGGCTGGCCCAGTTTTCCGCGCGATGCCGCCTTCTTTGGCCCGATCCAGCATAAAGACAGCCATGTCTATGGTTTACGTATTGATGAAAGCCAGAGCCAGTATGCCTGGCTGCTAATCGAACTAGACAATCAACCCCTGGAAATTGCCCGTTATCGGGTCATGACCGTGCTGATTGCCACCGGCCTGCTGACCCTGATGCTGCTGTTGCTGTGTCTAAATTTCTATTCGCGCCGCTGGATTGCGCCAATGTACGAAATCCGTATGCAACTGCAACGCCTGAATGCCGACACGCTAGATCAGCACATGGTAATTAACAGTACCGGCGAGCTGCGTTTATTGCAGCGTGATATTGCCAATGTGGTCAAGCGTCTGCATTTCAGCTTTCTGGAACTAAAAGAACATACCGAACAGACCGAAGATGACTTGCGCCGCACCCTAGATACCTTGGAAGTCCAGAACATTACTTACCGTCAGGCACGTGACCAGGCGATTTCAGCCAACCAGTCCAAATCGGTCTTCCTGGCCAATATCAGCCATGAATTACGTACTCCGCTGAACAGTATTGATGGCTTTATCCATTTATTACTGCGCCAGGGTAATCTCAGCAATGAGCAGAACCTGTATCTGCAAACCATTCGCAAATCCTCGGCGCATCTGCTGGCGCTGATTAACGATGTACTGGATTTCTCGAAAATTGATGCCGGCAAACTGGAACTGGAAACCGCACCTTTTGATCTGGAAGAAGCCATTTATGATGTAATGGACATGCTGTCGCCGCTGGCCGCGCAGAAGCAGATTGCGATGGCCTTTTATTATGCTGACAACGTGCCAAAGCATGTGATTGGCGATGCCCTGCGCTTTAAGCAGGTGCTGACCAACCTGATTTCCAATGCCATTAAATTCACCCCGGATGGTGAAATTATTGTACGTGCGCGCATTGAACATGAAGATATCGGTCAGAGCATGATTCATTTTAGCGTGCAGGACAGCGGTATTGGTTTAAGCGGCACCGACCGGAAAAAACTGTTTGAATCCTTCTCGCAAGGCGATGCTTCTGTGACCCGTCAGTTTGGCGGGACCGGTCTGGGTCTGGCGATTTCCAAGCAGCTGGTACATTTAATGCGGGGCCAGATTGGCTTTGAAGACAACCAGGAACGCGCACCGACTGAAAAAGGCTCGACCTTCTGGTTTACTGCCGTATTCAGCATTGATGAGGATGAAATTATTGTGCACCCACGCTTTGCCAACAAGCATGTGGTGTCCTATCTGGCGCATCCGGCAACCGCCAATGTGCTGCGTCACTATCTGGAAAATTATCAGGTCCAGCATACCGAAACCACTTCGATTCTGGACTTATTCAGCCGACTCAATCACCTGTCTACACCGGAAGAAGACACCTGGTTAATTGTCGATCATAGCGGTGACACCGAAGCCTTACTGAAAGAAATTCGCAGCCGCTATCAGGGCAATCTGGCCATTTACGGCTACCAGATGGCGCTTGATCCAAGCATGCTGAATGAATATCGCACCCGCCCGCTGTATCAGCCTTTAAGCCGTGGCGCGCTAATCCAGTTACTAAACAATGAAAATCCGTTTGAAGATACAGGCACCGAAGTCTTTGATGGACAGGGGCTGCATGTGCTGGCGGTAGATGACCACTTGCCAAACCTGATTGTTTTAGAAGCCTTGTTAGGTGAACTAAATGTCACCACCACCAAAGCGCTGAGCGGTCAGGAAGCCCTGAATATCCTGCAAGAGCGGATTGAACAGGATGCCAAACCGTTTGATCTGGTGTTTATGGATATTCAGATGCCGGTGATGTCCGGGATTGATACCACCCGCGCCATCCGCTCGCTGGAGTCCACCCTCGACAAGCATAAACGCCTGCCAATTATCGCCCTGACCGCGCATGCGCTGGCCGATGAAAAACAGAACCTGCTGAAAGTCGGCATGGATGATTACGTCACCAAGCCAATCCAGATTGAACAGATCATCCAGATTCTGACCCACTGGACCACTGAAAACTTTAACAAGGTGCCAGCAGTGGAAAAAGCCGTGGTAATTGAAGCACTCGATCCGCTGGTTCTTGACTGGCAGCAAAGCCTGATGCTGGCCGCCAACAAGGAAGATCTGGCGCTGGATCTGCTGCGCATGCTGCTCGACAGCTTTGCCACCGAACTGCATGAAATGCAGCAGCTAATTGAACTGGAAGATTTCCCGCAACTGGAGCATGTGCTGCATCGTCTGTATGGCGCCACCCGTTATGTCGGCACCCCAAGCCTGCAGGAAGCTACCGGTTCTTTTGAGCAGTTTGTTTCGACCTTGCGTAAAGAACGCCGTAAAGCCGATGATGCCTTTATTCAGGAAGTGCTAAGACGCTTTGATGAATTACAAGCCGTGATTGCCCAGGTTGAACATGCCGCCGAGCAGATTCTAAACAAGCACACGCAGTAGTCTGACTCGACTAAAGTCAGGGTGTTGAAAGATGGATGTGACTGCCCTGTCATGTATCATGCGTATCTGCATGCTATGCTCAACAGAGGAAAAATAAGAGTTTAGACCATGACCATAGTACAGGTAGAAAAAAATAACGGCATTGCCATTGTGCGACTGAATCGCCCGGAAAAACGCAATGCCATGAGCTTTGCATTATTAAAACAGCTGGTCAAAACTGCCAGGCAGCTAAAAAAAGACCGCAGCTTGCGCTGCGTCATTCTGACCGGTGAAGCCGAAGTGTTTAGTGCCGGTATTGATCTGGCCGATTTAAACAATCCGCAAAATCGTGCCTTTGCCGCCTGGGAATTACTCAAACCCGGCCAGAGCCTGTTTCAAAAAGCCTTTCTGATCTGGCAGGAATTGCCCGTCCCTGTGATTGCTGCGATTGAAGGTTACTGTTTTGGAGCCGGGATGCAACTGGCACTGGCAGCAGATATTCGTATTGCCCATCCTAAAACCCAGATGTCAATTATGGAAAGCCGCTGGGGGCTGGTACCGGATATGGGTCTGAGCCGCTCTTTAAAAGGCCTGATTGGCCTGGACCTGGCCAAAGAACTGACCCTCACCGCCCGTATTTTTGAAGCGCAATATGCCAAAGAAATTGGCTTAGTCACCCACTTAAGTGACACACCACTGGATCATGCCCAGATTCTGGCGCAGGAACTGGCGCAGCGTTCTCCGGATGCGCTGGCTGCGGCCAAACAGGTGCTAGATGCCATGGAACATAATCCACAAAAATCCTTACGTCTGGAAAAAATCTGGCAGCTGAAATTACTGCTTGGCAAAAACAGTCAACTGGCGCGTAAAAAAGACAAGCAACCTGACACCAGTTTTTTACCGCGTCAATTTAACTAAGCACAGAGCATCAAGATCGGGAAGAGAAGCATGAGTTTTGATCGCAATACGCCCATCGCCTTTCTGGGTATGGGCTTAATGGGCACACGCATGGCAGCACGTCTGATTCATGCCGGTTTTCGGGTCGCGGTCTGGAACCGCACTGCTGCTGCCTGTGAGGAACTGCTGGACATGGGTGCTGAAGCACTGGCCCTAGAAAAGATTGGTCAATATCCGGTAATTTTAAGCTGCCTGGCCGATGACAATGCAGTCCAAGCCGTTTTTGAGCAGATTCAGCCGCATTTACAGGCCAAGCAAGTGATTGTGGATTTCTCCAGCCTGTCTGTGGATAAAACCCTGACACTGGCTGAACAGGCAGCCCGTCAGCAGGTGAAGTGGATTGATTCACCAGTGTCGGGCGGCACAGCGGGCGCAGAACAAGGCACCCTGGTTATCTTTGCCGGCGGTGATGCCGCCACCATTGAAAAATTAACCCTGATTTATAATGTGCTCTCACAGCGCGTGACCCGTATGGGCGCCAGTGGCACCGGACAGGCCACCAAAATCTGTAATCAGCTGATTGTCGCGGCCAACAGTACCCTGATTGCCGAAGCTGTCGCGCTTGCAGCTCAAGCTGGGGTAGACACCACTTTACTGGCACCCGCACTGGCCGGTGGATTTGCTGACTCCAAACCGTTTCAGATTCTAACCCCGCGCATGGCCAGTCATAGCTTTGAACCGGTGCAGTGGAAAGTCCAGACCCTGTCCAAAGACCTGAACAATGCCCTGACCCTGGCTGCGCATTATCAGCTGCATATTCCGGTGGCACAGCAGGCTTTGCAACAACTGCAAGCGCATCAGGCCAAAGGCTTTGCGGAAGCAGATTTATCCACGGTCATTCAACAGGTGGAACAGACCACTTAATTTCACCCTTTGCACAGGGAATGCAGGACATTGTTTATGACGAAACTTGCCGTAAATCTTTCTATGATTTTTACTGAAGTGCCGCTACTTGAGCGCTTTGCACTGGCCAGACAACACGGCTTCCAGCATGTTGAAATCCAGTTTCCGTATGAACTGAGCATTGCGCAGATTCAAAGCCAGCTAACCTTGCATGAACTGACGCTGTGCCTGATTAATGTTCCGGCCGGAGATTTAATGCAAGGCGGCAACGGGCTGGCCGGTGTGCCGGGCAAGGAAATCGAGTTTCGTCATGCCGTTGAACAGGCCATTGAATACGCGGTTGCACTCAAAGTGCCAAGTGTCAATATTCTGGCTGGTAAACAGCCCCAGGATGCCGATCTGCTGCCTTGCCTCAGAACACTGGCCGAGAACCTGAAAATGGCCAGCCATATGCTTAGCAGCCAGCAGATCCAGCCGGTAATGGAAATGATTAATGGCACCGACATGCCGCGCTTTTTAGTACAGAACATTGCCCAGGCCCAAGAGATGCTTGAAGCGGTGCAACATCCGGCGCTAAAAATGCAGTATGACTGCTATCACATGGCCATGATGGGTGAAAACGTACTGGAAGGACTGATCGAGAATATCCAACAGATTGGCCATATCCAGTTTGCCGACTGCCCGGGTCGTCATGAACCGGATACCGGCGATATTGCCTTTGCGGAAGTGTTTGACTGGCTCAAACACAGTGACTATGCAGGCTATGTGGCGGCGGAATATCGACCGAGCAAAGATTCAGCAAATTCCTTTGCGTGGAAAAACAAATACTTTGCCGAATATCAATAATTCGGCACTGTCATAGATTTGAAATTTAGGCTCAAAGCCGCTATATTAGACAATGAATAATTGTCAGGAAATTATACCCTTTATGAATTTAGAACCATCGCCCGGCGCTTCTAATTCTCACGATCTCGCAATGACTTCCCCAAACAATGACGTACACGCTTGCCTGCAAGTTGTGCGCGATGCCCTTGAAGATGTAAAAGCCAAAGAAATTGTTGAGCTTGATGTTAGCAGCATCAGCAATGTTGCAGATGCTATTGTGATTGCTAGCGGCACCTCAACCCGTCATGTTAAATCTCTTGCTGACAACGTTGCTGAAGAAGCACGTAAAGCAGGCTTCCGCCCGATTGGTATGGAAGGTGAACGCGATGCTGAATGGATCTTGATTGATCTGGGTATCGTGGTGGTACATGTCATGCTTCCAACTGCCCGTAAGTTCTACGACCTAGAAAGCTTATGGCGTACAGCACCTGAATCTGTAAACTAAGATTTCCCAAAAAGCGACCTGAAGGTCGCTTTTTTATTGGGTCAAAATAAGAGCTGGTCACAGCTGAATCCAGACACCGACTGATTTTTCCACTTCCCAATAGCTGAACTTAAACCTCTCGGCAGTGCTTCTCGATCTCCCCCCAACCCAAAGATTGAATCGTATGTAATAAAAGATTCTATTTAGTCACAGATATTAAAAAATCCCCCTCAATCGAGGGGGATTTTGAACGCGGGTATCGGACGTCTTAGTGACCCGTACCGTTAATCGCTTTGGTCATGTCTTCAACCACTTTCTTGGCATCACCGAAGACCATCATAGTCTTGTCGTTATAGAACAGGTCATTGTCCAGACCTGCATAACCAGTCGCCATTGAGCGCTTGATCACCATAATGGTACGTGCTTTATGTGCTTCCAGAATTGGCATACCGTAAATTGGCGAGTTTGGATCGTCTTTGGCTGCCGGGTTGACTACGTCGTTGGCACCTATCACCAATACCACATCCGTTGCCGGGAAGTCCGAGTTAATCTCGTCCATTTCCAGAATGTCTTCATACGGCACGTCGGCTTCAGCAAGCAAGACGTTCATGTGACCTGGCATACGACCCGCCACCGGGTGAATCGCAAAACGCACCGTTACACCCTGCTCTTTCAGCAAGTTGGCCAGTTCTTTCACCGCATTTTGCGCACGGCCTTGTGCCATACCATAACCCGGCACAATCACCACGCTGTCCGCATTGGACATTAAGAAGCCAGCATCATCTGCAGAACCTGAACGGTAGTTACGCTGTACCTGCTCACCCGCACCTGCGGTAGGCGCTGCCGCCCCACCCATCGCACCACCAAACAAAACGTTGATGATTGAACGGTTCATGGCTTTACACATGATGTACGACAGAATTGCACCTGATGAACCAACCAGTGAACCCGCCACAATCAGCATGTTGTTTTCCAAGGTAAAACCAATCCCTGCTGCCGCCCAGCCCGAGAAGGAGTTGAGCAGTGATACCACCACCGGCATGTCGCCACCACCGACTGGGGCAATCCAGACCCAGCCAAAGGCTAAAGCCAGTGCGGTCATGGCCCAGAACGAGGTCATGCTACCGCTTAAGAAGAAGTGAATCCCAAAGCCCAGCATGGCAATGAAAATCAGTGCCTGAACCGGTTTAACCCAGCCACCCGAAATGGTCTTGGCCCATTTTTTCGCTGCCAGTTTACCGTAAGCAAATACCGATGCAGTAAAGGTAATCGCACCAACAAAACAGCCCACGAACAATTCAAACAAATGCACTTTGCTCATTTCATGGAAGCTGACGCCATTGGCTGCCAACAGCTCTGGACCCAGTTCAACCAGCTTGTTGTTATGAATAATTGCTGCAATTGCAATTAACACCGCTGCCAGACCGACCAGTGAGTGCATCAGTGCTACGGTTTCTGGCATTTGCGTCATCGGTACGGTACGCGCACGGGCAATCCCGACAATGGCACCCAGAATCATCGCCCCCACAATCATCCAGATAACCGGATGATCCGCCACAAAGAAGGTAGTCAATACGGCAATCGCCATGGCGATCATGCCGTAACGGTTACCAGCAATCGCCGTTTTTGGCCCAGACAGGCCTCGTAAAGTTAAAATAAAGAGGACAGCCCCAATCAGGTAGAACCAATCCGCATAGTCTCGAATAAATTCCATCAATTAGCCCTCTTTTTTCTTTTGTTTTGGTTTAAACATTTCCAGCATACGCGCAGTCACTGCGAAGCCACCGAAAATATTAATACTGGCCAGGAATACTGCAATCGCACCAAGTACGCTCACCACGTTAATGCTCTGGAACTGCACATTGGCATCCACACCTAACACAGGCAAGCCGACCGTTTGAATCATCGCCCCCACGATAATGATCGAAGACAACGCATTGGTTACTGCCATCAGTGGCGTATGCAATGCAGGTGTAACCCCCCAAACCACGTAGTAACCTACGAAAATGGCCAGGACAAAAATTGTAATTGTTTCAACCATGACTGTTCTCCTTAACCTCGTTTCAACAGCACTTGGCCGCCGTGCGTAACCAGTAGGGCTTTTTGAATCTCATCTTCCTGACTGATGGCAAAGTTCTTTTCGCTATCAAAAAGGGTTTCCACAAAATTCAGCACATTACGTGCATACAGCGCCGATGCTTCAGTAGAGACCGTCGACGGAATATTTGGAATACCGAGAATTTTCACGCCATTTTCAGTGACAACGGTTTCACCGCATTGAGAACCTTCAACGTTACCACCCGTTTCTACCGCCATATCCAGAATGACTGAACCCGGTTTCATCTTGGCCACAGTTTCCGCCTTGATTAAACGCGGTGCATCACGACCTGGTAACAGCGCTGTGGTAATCACGATGTCAGCATTGGAAACGGCTTTATCGACAATAATGGCCTGATCTTTGATGTACTGTTCGCCCGGCATCCAGCCATAGCCGTTTTTGGCGGCATCAGCAGCTTTTTGCTGTTCTTCTTCAGACATCGGCACGTCTAGCCATTTCCCGCCCAGAGATTCAACCTGATCTTTGGCAGTTGGACGCAGGTCAGTGGCTTCCACCACCGCACCCAGACGTTTTGCGGTCGCAATCGCTTGCAAGCCGGCAACACCCACCCCCATGATCACGACACGGGCAGGTTTGACTGTCCCTGCTGCGGTCATCAGCATCGGGAACATACGCTGGTATTCAGCTGCAGCCAGCAATACCGATTTATAACCGGCCAGGTTGGCTTGTGAGGACAGCACATCCATGTTTTGCGCACGGGACAAAGTTCGTGGCAATAATTCCAGGGCAAATGCAGACACCTGCTGTGCAGCAAATTGGTCAAGTTCAGTATTGCGGTATGGGTCAAACATTGCCACCACGGTAGAGTTAGGAGCAAGTTTTTGAATTTCCTCACCTTTCGGTGCGCGAACTTTCAAAATTATTTGACTGCCGGTATAGGCATCATCCGTAATTTTGGCACCCACGTGCTCATAGGCGCTATCGATATAGGCAGCTTTTAAGCCTGCACCACGTTCAATAACCACGCTATGACCCGCGTTGATCAACTTCTTTACTGTCTCTGGCGTTGCAGCGACACGATTTTCACCGACGACAGTTTCGGTTGGGATTCCGATCTGCATGAGCGTTCCTCAAGCTAATTTTTCTTAAGTAAACATCGCCAAAACGATGCTTCCCCTCAGGTTATGTTCTTGTTGAATTTTTGGATTCTAATTGAACTTTTTTAAATTACCACCCAATATTTATTTAATAAATACCCATATTTTGAACTGATGATTCATAAAAAGAAGGGTGGCAGATACAATTGATCAGTTTGGCTTTATATTCTTCATGGCCCTGATCTGGAAATAATATGTATAAATTTTCAGCACAGCTCCTGACTTTTTACAGCGAATTGCGTCCTGTTCTGTTTTTTCTTTCCTTAAAATTGATTGTTTTGACAAATCTTATCGTGTAGAGCCGGCTTACAACAGGCTGATAAATACCAATAATGAACGGCTTTTTCGCAGCAAAAAATGAACATCCAGTTCATGATTGGCTGAAATGACATCTTAATCACAGAAGAATCCGCGATAAATTGGTCAAAACTGCCCAATGTTCGGGCAGAAAAGTAAATCCTGCGGCAAATGCACCGATTGGCTAAATGATTTCCTGCCCGCTGATCTGGCCTTAACCTATACATCTGGCGGTAAAAGCGCGATAAAAAATTAAAAGTTTTTTTATTGATCATTTTGCCTGATGATGAATAAAGCAGTGCAACTGCTTAAATTTGCGTATTTTGCACTATTTTTGTGCAACAATTGCCCGCAAGACATCAATAGATCTTTGCCTGAAATAAACCATCTTAAAATTTTCATAAAATGAGAATAAAGCCTATCTTTACACATTCATTTCTTCGAGCAGACAGCTTATACTCAACGCATGAAAATCTGGTGACACCTGCCCTCTTGATTAAATTGCTCTGAATATGTCCATTTCCTTGACCAGAACGCAGTTAGGTTCACTGTTTGCACTATGCGCGGCCTTTTTATTTAGCACCAAAGCTATTTTTATCAAGCAAGCCTACGCACTTTCACCTCTGGTGGATGCCACCACCTTAATGACCCTGCGGATGGCCAGCGCACTGCCGTTTTTCCTGCTGATCTGCTGGTTTAACCGGCATCGCAATACCCAGATTCAGCTGCGCGAATGGATACTGCTCGTGGCTGCCGGGCTGCTCGGCTATTATTTTGCCAGCTGGCTCGACTTTCTGGGGCTCATGTTTATTAGCGCCTCACTGGAACGGATTATCCTGTTTCTGTATCCCACCTTAACCGTTCTAGCCAGCAGCCTGATCTACAAGCAGCGCTTAAGCCTGAAAACGATACTAGCCTTGCTGCTCAGTTATGGTGGAACGGTACTGGTGATGTTACAAGAACAGCAAAACATGCCAGATGGCCATTCCTTCTGGCTCGGTGCCAGTCTGGTATTTGCCAGTGCGGTGGCTTTTGCCGCCTATTTACTGGTGACGCCGCGGCTGATCCAGAAATTTGGCAGCTGGAATTTTACCGGCCTGGCGCTAAGTGTGGCCTGTTTCGGCACCTTACTGCATTATCTGCTGGCCGTACCGGAGCCACTACAACGGCTGAGTCAATTACCGGGCAGCGTCTATGCCTATGGCATTGGACTGGGTATTCTGGTCACGGTGTTGCCAACCATTTTATTAATGCAAAGTATCGAACGCCTGGGAGCCGCTCATTCGGCCATGATCGCCTCTATCGGCCCGATTCTGACCATTGTGCTGGCCACCCTGTTTTTAGATGAATATTTAAATGCCTGGCAATGGCTGGGTTGCGCCCTCAATATCATTGGGGTAATGATGATTAGCCTGTCCAAGAAAAAGCTGATGGCCTGATCCATGATCAGTCAGCTCAGCCTGTTCCGGACTGCTACGCATGTATCTCGCACGTGCAAAAAGAATGTTGCAAATGGTGGTCTTTGGCCGTCATGCTCAGTATTGCCGAAGATGCGATTGAATGAATTAACCTGAACTGGACCTTGTATGAATACCTCTCCCGATATTAGTCAGGATAAAACCCTGCTCTGGCTTATGGCGCTGGCTTGTGGTCTATGTGCAGGGGCCAACTATTATTGCCAGCCGCTGATTAACTCGATTCATACTTATTTTCAGGTGCCGGAATCCCAAGTCGCGCTCACGGTGACGTTTGCCCAGGTGTCCTATGCGCTGGGGCTGTTATTTATTGTGCCGGTTGGCGATACCGTCAATAAAACCAAATTCATTCCACTGCTGATGTTTCTGGCCGCGTTTGGCCTGTTTCTATGTGCTTTTTCAGTGAATCTGCCAATGCTCTGGATTGGCACCATCATGACCGGACTATTTTCCGTGGCCGCGCAGATTCTGATTCCGTTTGCCACCATGTCGGTCAAGCCGGATAAAATGGGCGAAGTGGTCGGACTACTGATGAGTGGTTTACTGGTCGGGATTTTACTGTCGACCAGTCTGGCCGGACTGTTGTCCAATTTATATGGCTGGCAGCTGATTTATATCATCAGTGGCGTGTTGATGATGGGACTGGCGATTATTCTGAAAAAACGCTTGCCACATATTCCGACGGTGCGCATGGCCTATGGCAAAATCCTGCATTCGATGCTGCAACTGATCCGCCAGGAAAAACGGCTGGTCTATCGCGCCCTGATTGGTGCCAGTGCCTTTGCCGCCATGAGCGTGCTGTTTTCCACCATTGCGGTGTTACTTGGCTCCTCTTTTGGCCTGCCAGATGTCGCAGTCGGTTTAGTCACCTTAATTGGGGTATTTGGCGCACTCTCTACCAAAAAAATTGGCAAAATTGCCGACCGGGGTCATGGCAAACTGATCACCTGGGCCGGCCTCTCTTTATTGGCGGTCAGCTGGAGTTTCCTGTATTTCGGCGCGCAGTATTTATGGAGCTATATTATTGGTTTTGGCCTAATTAACCTGGGACTGGCCAGTGTGCATACCAGTAACCAGAACGTGATTTTCCATTTACGCCCCGATGCCAAATCACGCCTGAATGCAGTCTATATGACCAGCTATTTTATTGGCGGCGCCTGCGGTTCTGCACTGGGCATTTACGCCTGGCATCATGGCGGCTGGAGCATGAGCTGTCTGGTTGGTTTAACCCTGGTGCTCTGCTCGGCCTGTTTTGCCTGGTTAGATCAGCAACATCTGCGCCGCCAGCAACTGGCTTAAAACTGTATAAATCGTGCAGGCAGGTTTAAGACACCTGCACCATCGGATAATGTGGCTGGGCCGAATCAATACTGGCCGGATATTCCAGCAGAATCTGAATAAAGGATGGAATTAAGGCAGCAAAAATACTGGTTGCCCCAGCCAGAATGTCACGGTTTAGCAGGCTGTTATAGTTGGCACCGCCACTGGCAAACTGGTGACGCAGACTGTCAAAGCGTTTAAATACCGCCATCAGCAAAGCGACTGACTGTTTATTTTGCAAGGTCTGTTGCAGATCAATCTGCTCTTGGGCAGCGCGCTGCTGCCATTCATCGCGCGTGAGCTGTAAATGCTGATAGGCCCAGAATTCCGGATGGGTATAGGGATGTGCCAACAGGGCCTGAATCTGCTGCTGGTATTTTTCCCATAACACATAATCAATTTTTCGGGTTTCATCCTGCTGGTGCAGAAGCTGAAAAAACTGCTGTAACTGCGCAGCGGATGGACTGGCCGCATCTTCACGGTAAATGGCCTGAAAGGCAATCCATAAACTCATAAATTTAAAATCCAGCTCCTGATCCAGACTCAGGGCTTTTTTAAACCAGCTCAGGCTGCGCTGTATTTTCAGATTAAAATGCACCGAATTTTCATTCTTTTTACTGCGGTAAATTTCCTCAACCACCAGCATCTTTGTTATCCTTTTTCTTGTCTTACTGCATCAATGTAATGGTTTTTTTATTTTGTCTCAACCTTTTGATCCTTCAATTTATTTATTACCCGTCTATTTTCCAGCACAAATAAATCCGAGTATTTTCCTTTTATTTAAATAAAATAAATAAAAAATCTGAAAGCTTAAAATATATTTAAAACACATTTTATCTAGCAGCTACTTAAAATAAAGAAATGTAAAGTTATATATAAAATCACGAAAAATGTAATTACACAAAAGATTACATTCTTAAAAATCCTATGTGGGACAGCCAATTAAAAATGCCGGCTTAAAATCACCGCTTACAACTAAATAAGATGTAACAGAGCCAGGGTTTTTCATGAGATGTTTCATGTTAAAAAGAAGCTATCTGTTTTTCTCAGATGATTTCAGCGCGCTAGCGATAGCGTCGATATCTATAAAAGAGGTGTTCAAATGCAAAATCAAAACAATGGTTCAAACCAACAGCAACAGCAGCCTCAACAGCAAGGCAATCAGCAGCAGCAACAAGACCGTCTGCAGCAACAGCAACCTCAACAACAGCAAAATAACCAGCAACAAGGCAATCAGCAACGCCAGCAAGATCAACAGCAGCAACAGCCTCAACATCAGGGCAACCAGCAGCAACAACAAAACCAGCAACAGCGCCAGCAAAATGATCAGCAACAGGATCAGCTGCGCCAACAACAGCAACAGCCTGGCCAGCAACAAAACCGCCAGCAGCAACAGCAACAACCGCAGCAATATGGTCAACAACGCCATAACCAGAATGCGCAGCAGCAAAACAATCTCTTAGATGATGAAGATATGTAAAACCATTTTTTGTTTTTCACTTATTTTTATTATAAATAATCGAAGGAGATGATCATGGTCAACAATGCAAATGATCCACATGGGTACTGGCGTGACAACCATGCAGATCGTCCTTACTACAATGATTTTAAAAGAGATATCCCAGATATTGATTATGATCGGGACTTATCTTCTGCTTATGACCTCGGTACACGTGCCCGCAGTGAATATGGCACAGATCGCGACTTTGAAAGTTCTGAAGGCGACCTGAAACAGCGCTGGGAAGAGTTTAAAGCAGATTCTCGCTTAAAATGGGAACAGGCCAAGCACGCGATTAAAGATGCCTGGGATAGAAACTAGATTGCCCTCAGTCTGGTTCTAATACGGTTCAGAGTTATAGGTCATTATGACCTATAACTTTTTTATATCTAAGGGTTTTATCTCTGCAGATTTTCTATTTTGGGTTATCTATTTGATTTATATATTCCTATTATTTTTGCTTGACTACTTCAATAATACTCTGACTAATTGCCCGCGACAGCTGTTCCAGTTTTTTCTTTTTGGTGCCATTAAATACACAGCGATAATGATGCAGTTTATTCTGATACGAAATACAGTAAAAAAATGTTCCGACCGGTTTTTCCTTAGTTTCAGAGCCACCACGTTTTAATAAACCGGTACAGCCAACAAAAATATCAGAATCAATGATCTGTTTGGCATTTAAAACCAGCTGTTCTGTCACTTCGGCAGATTCAGGAGAGTATTTTTCCAGGAATTTCTTTGAAATTTTTAAAATACTGACTTTTAAATTGGCGTCATAACAAACCAAGCTGCCATTTAAAATATCGCCTGAATTTTTATTTAATGAAAAACGATAGGCCAGATACCCTGCCGAAGCACTTTCAATAAAGGTGACTTTTAATTTCTTTTTGGCAAGTAACTGGCAGCATTTATTCATTTATATCCATCCTGAATATAATTATTCCTTCCGATTTAAACATAGCTCTTTTTCAGTGCTTTTTTCTGAAAAGTAACATTTCATTTATTTTTTAAAACTAAAAATATAACCCTTTGATTTTTATACCTATAGGTTAATTGCCCATATACATACTTTACATGAAGTCACACAACTCAGGCTTAAGTTTCCAGCCAACTAGATTACTGTTTTCTAGGGTTAAATCATGGAGCAGAATAATGCCAACGGTCGTCAAACAAAGATTATTAGACATACTCAATGATGTGCCTGAAACCTATTTTGATCTGGTGTCCTTTTATTTAGATGCCGATATTGCTCCCACCGCCAAACAACAAAAAGCCCTGTTCAGTTTAAAACATGAAATTGAAACCCTGCCGTTGGCCCTACCCGATTTCCCTCGCCAGCTGGATCAGCTGGAGCACTGGATGATCCAGCATGAACAGCAAGCCCAGCTCGAATTTGAGTATTATTTAAAGCGCCGTGCCTGGGGACAGCCACGCGAATATTTTCACTGCCTGTCCGATGCTTATGAGTTTCTGATCAAGATTGCCCCGACCCAGCGTGCGCAGGCAGCCTGGCTCTACAGTTTTAGCCAGCACTGGGATGACCGGCGCTATACCGAGCTGATTCAGCTGTATCTGCAAGCTCTGGCCTATGGTCACACGCAGCAGCATCAGCTGTATCAGTTCAATGCACTGCTTGAAACCCTGCAGCTAGATAACTTTGTACTCGGTCTGGAAGATGGCTATTTTCATCAGGCTGCAATTCAGCTGGCACTGGCGTACTGCCCTACCGATTTCATGCCTTTGACCTTAGGGTTTCATATTGGCAAACACCTGTGCTCGCTGCATCAGCTGATCATTGCGCATGAACTAAAAGAACTCGGTATTCACACCCGCTGTTTTCAGCCACAGCAGCGTTCAACATCACGGCATACGCCTGTGCTACATGCCATTGCCAGTCTGGCCCCGGACGAAAAACAGCAGGCTCAATATCTGCGCCTGATTCAGCTGGGCTATGCCTTAAGCCAGCAAGGCATGAACGAAGAAAAAATCCTGCAGCGGCTGCATCTGCACGACATTATCCAGAAAATTTTCCAGCATAAAGCCCTGATGGGCAAATTCATTCATGACAATAAATGTATTTTTACCAACCGCAGCATCAACCAATGGCTGGAAACCGTCGAAGGCGTGGATGGGTTTATCCAGCAGCTGCTGGAAACCGACTGGATCCGTTTAGGTCAGGACCCGGAGCAGAGTAAATTCTGGCGTCTGATTCATCAGCAGGAAAGCCAGATGTTCGGGCTGTTTAACCGTACCGAACAGCAGTTTATTTATGACTGGATTCTGGGAGATGCCGCAGTACAGCATCCTGCCCCATCTGCGCTGCAAAGCACGTCGGACCATTTTAAAACCAGCGACCACTTTAATTATATGGCCGAGCTGGAGCTGGAAGAAATTCAGCTCAAATACGCCCAGGCCTCATCTTTTGACGACAAAATCCGGCAGCTATTGCCTTATTTGGCCCCGCATAAATCTGCCAGCGATGCCGGACGCTGGTGTACCCAGCAATACAGCCAGGCCCTTTTCCCGGCGCTGTCGCAGGCGCTCGACTCAATGCATCATAAAAGTTAATTACGGAGAACAGCAACAATGAAAAAAGATCAACAACCGAGTGAAATGGCCGGCGCAGATGCGGCAAACCGACAGAACAGTAATGATAAATCCGTTCAATTAGACCCGTATCGCAGTGATGCGACACAACAGGCGCTCACCACCAATCAGGGCGTTAAAATTGCCGATAACCAGAACAGCCTCAGAGCTGGCATTCGCGGGGCCACCCTGCTCGAAGATTTTATTTTTCATGAAAAAATGACCCACTTTGACCATGAACGGATTCCGGAGCGTATTGTGCATGCGCGTGGCACCGGTGCGCATGGTTATTTTGAAGCCTATCCGGGCAATGAAAAATATACCAAAGCCCATTTTCTAACTACCCCAGAACATAAAACGCCAGTCTTTGTACGCTTCTCGACCGTACAAGGGCCGCGCGGCTCGGCAGATACGGTACGCGATATTCGCGGCTTTGCCATCAAGTTCTATACCCAGGAAGGCATTTATGACATGGTCTGCAACAATGCCCCGGTGTTCTTTATTCAGGATGGCATGAAATTCCCGGATTTTGTGCATGCCTTAAAACCGGAACCGGATACCGAAATTCCAACCGGTGCCAGTGCACATGACACCTTCTGGGACTTTGTTTCGCTGGTGCCAGAAAGCTCACATGCGGTGATCTGGGCCATTTCCGACCGTGGTATTCCAAAAAACTTCCGTAGTATGCAGGGCTTTGGCGTACATACCTACCGCTTTATTAATGCCGAAAACAAATCGGTGTTTGTGAAATTCCACTGGACCCCGAAACAGGGTATGGCCGCCTTGGTCTGGGATGAAGCACAGAAAATTGCCGGGAAAGACCCGGATTATCATCGCCGCGATTTGTATCAGGCCATCGAGAACGGTTTCTATCCGGAATGGGAACTGGGCGTGCAGATTGTGGAGCAGGAAGATGAAATGAGCTTTGACTTCGACCTGCTTGATCCGACCAAGCTGATTCCGGAAGAACTGGTGCCGGTCATTCCGATTGGCCGGATGGTGCTCAACCGCAATATTGACAATTTCTTTGATGAAACCGAACAGGTCGCCTTCTGTCCGGCGCATATTGTGCCGGGAATCGACTTCACCAATGACCCACTGCTGCAGGCGCGGATTTTCTCCTATACCGATACCCAGCTCAGCCGTTTAGGGGGTCCGAACTTCCATCAGCTGCCGATTAACCAGGCCGTGTGTCCGTTTCACAATAACCAGCGCGATGGCATCCATCAAAGCCGGGTTCATCGCGGTCAGGCGGCGTATCAACCCAACTCGATTGACAATGACTGGCCACGAGAAACCCCACCCGCGGCCAAAGGTGGCGGTTTTGAAAGCTATCAGGAACGCATTGACGGGCATAAAATCCGTCAGCGCAGTCCATCCTTTAGCGATCACTTTTCGCAGGTGCGTCTGTATTTCAAAAGCCTGAGCCTGCCTGAACAGAAACACGTGGTCGATGCCTATGTCTTTGAGCTGAGTAAAGTGCAGCGCAAACCTATCCGTGAGCGTGTGGTGCACAATATGCTGGCCAATATTGATGCCAATCTGGCCAAAATGGTCGCCGATAAACTCGGCATTGCACTAGATGAAAGCCAGCTGCCGCCTGATCTACCCGAGGAAAAAACCTCAGCCAAGTTATCCATGACGGCATTTTTACCGCCGAATATTGAAGGCCGTAAAATCGCGGTACTGGTACATCCCCATGCCGCCACCGACAATATTGAGCCGATTCATCAATGGGCCTTAAAAGAAAATGTGATGCTGGATTTTCTGACGCCCACCCCTGCCCCAACCACCACCATTGAAGATGACATGATTCCATCTGATGGGATGCAGCAGGCCGAACCCTCAGTGCTGTATGATGCAGTGATTGTGCTGGATGGCAACAATCTGGATGCCTTTAAGCGCGATGGTGTGGCCTGCCATTATGTGATTGAAGCCTATAAGCATCTGAAACCGGTGGTACTGTTAGGGGATAAAGCCGAGTTGCTGGAGCATCTGCGTCTACCACCAGATGAAGGCGTATTTAGCGATGCCAGTTTCCAGAATGTGGCGGAAGGATTTAAAGAAGCGATTCGTCACAACCGGGTCTGGGCACGTGAAGCCATTGCAGAATCTATTCCGGCTTAATTGTTCTGCACTCATACAAGCCAAACCAACAAAAGGGAAGCCAATGGCCACTGCTGTCCCATAGTTTGCTTTAAATAAAAAAACCTGAGTCCTAACAGTTAAAATATGAGTGCAAACAAACACTTTAACGACCAGGATTCAGGTTTTGTCACATCAGAATACCGTATTTCATGAG
>NZ_VPCK01000011.1:0-69396 GCF_013418255.1 Acinetobacter sp. YH12155 | reverse complement strand
TTTAAGTCAATAAGTTCACAAAAATGGCTAAGTGATGGGAGAGCATGTTCAAGAGTGGATTCTAAATGTTCAGATAAAGACATAAAAAAATGAGCGTATTTACATACACTCATTTTTACTACATTTTTCTAATATTTGCTTAACTGACTGGCATTAACCTTCGGGTGGCTTTTTTATCAGCGTTTCATCCCAAAATGGGGATAGCTGATTTTGCCCGGCACCGTACAATAAACAGCATAATTATAAAAGTGGATAACAAAAATGCAGATGCGAACGGTCATTCCTATTTTTACCAGCTTGATTATACTGAACGGTTGTGGTGGTGAGAGTGCCAAGATTCAGGAGTCTGTCAGATATGCTCAGCCGCTGCATTCCAGTTTAACCCAGTCCCAGTCTGGTACGCAGCCACAAGGTGAAAAGTGGTCGGTTTCAGGTCAGGTATTTGATGCCAGCGGGCAGCCTATTGCCCAAACCAAAATTTATGTGCAGCTGGGCGAACACAACTATTACACCCATTCTCAGACCGATGGCCGTTACACTTTATATCTGCCTCGTGAATATGATTATCCGGATCATATTGCCGGCACGGTCTGGATGGAGGGCTATCAACCGGAAATCCTGTTGCTGTCCTATCAGAACCAGCATTTATATATTGATCAGCATAGCCATCTGGTTCAGCTCAAGCCTTTAACCGAAGCGCATGTGGTGTTTCAGCAGGGGCTATATTTAATTCATCTGGGTGATGATTCACTGGTGAAAAACCCGGAAACCCGAATTCAGACCGCGCCACAAGGACTGGTCTGGAGTGATGGTTTCCAGTACACGCAGGCACTGCAAAAACAGTATAACCAGCTCTGTATCCAGCTGTATGGCAAGGGCATTCAGAGTCAGTATGCCAATCAGGATAAGATTTCCATCTCCAGAAAAAATGACCTGCGTTTAAGTATTACCCAATTGCTGTCAGACAGTCCGAGTTCGGGTGCCTATAGCGCCAATGAGCACTGTTTCCCGTTAAGACATTTTCAGGTGAATGATCATATCCAGGTGCAAATCAAGTCACATACCCTGGACACCGATCAGGATAATTTCGAGATGCTGAATATTGTAGGCGTCTTAAGAAAAATTTAAAGTAGATTACCTTGCTGAAATAAATAATGGGCTCAATGGAATAGCCTAAGCAAAGAAAGGATCTAATCGATTTTGAAGATTCAATAATTCTCGCTAATCCATCGCTATGTTTCATCCAAAGCCATAGCTAAAGCTGGGCAATTGTTTGGGATCAGTACTGTATCTATTCAAACAGATGTAGCGCTATTCAGGATTTAGGTCATTTCTTGCAAACAGCAGATGACAACAGGCCAGTCAATACGGTATGAAAGATAGATCAATACCGGGAGTGACTATGCTAAAATTGATTTTTTATGTGCCTGAATCGCATCTGGAAGCCACCAAAGCTGCTGTATTTAAAGCCGGTGGTGGGGGAATCGGCGATTATGAACACTGTGCCTGGCAGGTGCTGGGCACCGGGCAATTTAAACCCTTACGTGGCGCAGACCCGTATATTGGGGAAGTCGGCACGCTTGAAAAAGTAGAGGAATGGCGGGTGGAAATCATTGTACCGGAAGATAACGCAGCAAATGTAGCCCGTGCCTTAAAAGATAGCCATCCTTATGAAGAACCAGCATTTGAGTTTATTCAGATGATAGATGTGCAGTTTTAATTATTGAATATTGGAATATCTGACAGAGAGGGAGAGCCTTTTAATCAGCTCTCCCTTGTGCAGCAGTCCCGCTTCTCTCTTAAAGAAAAGTGGGACTTTTTACATCTTGTTTAAACTTTCTGAATAAACAACTCCCGGTCAAACCGGTATTGCGGGAAGAACACGCCATCTTTCGCACGTTCACCGGCAGCAATTACCATCACCACATATTGCTGTTCATTCAGCTTTAAGATTTTACGCACCATTGGCTCATCAAAACCTTCCATCATACAGCTGTCAAAGCCATAAGCGCGTAAGGCCAGCACCAGATTTTCACAGGCCAAAGCGGTAGTTTTCGAGGCCCACAGTTTGGCATCGGCCGGATGAAATGCCGACACTGGCAATTGCTTGTCCAAGCTACGTGCCACTTTAAAGGCCACTTTTTTGAAATGACCGAAGGCATTGAAATAGCCAGTTTTATAATTATAGGGAATAAATTTATAGTATTTTTTTACCGGGGCTGGCGCTTCAGGAAACGGGAACTCGGAAATATTGAGTTTGGCCATTTCATCAATGCGGTCGGTGCGTGCCACACAAACAATCAGCTCGGCCGCAGTTCTGGCTGCCAGCTGACTCAGACAGGCTTTGACCAGCTGCTTTTTCTTGGTCGGGTTCTGAACCACATAAAAGGTCCATGGCTGTAAATTGGAAGAGTTCGGTGCCAGTAAGGCTAAATCCAGGCAGGCATCTAAAATATCCGCTGGAATGGGCTTGTCTGTAAATTTACGTACCGAACGGCGGCTGGTGATGACTTTACGAAAGTTTTCGACATCAATATCTTGTGGTGCCGGTTCGTAATAGCGTTTTTTCTCGGTTGAAGATGATGCAGAGTTTAAAGATGAGGGATCTGACGAATTTGACATGGGAACCATCACAAAAGAGATAAAAGAAAGAGAAAACAACTAAACCCTAAAAAACGTAGGCACAGCGACTGCACCTACGTTGATGAGCATAATACTTAATGAAACTGGGTAAAGTCAGGTTTACGTTTTTGCATAAAAGCCTGTACAGCTTCCATCATTTCCGGTGAGCCGACCCGTTTCATAAAGATTTCCGCTTCATGATCAATACAGTCAATGATCTCATCCAGATTGTGTTTCATTAGCGCTTTGGTTTGTTTGAGAGAAGCCAGTGGTAAGGCTGCCAAAATGTGCGCCTGTTGCTGGGCAGTGGCATATACATCCTCTTCAATGCTATTGACCAGACCGGCGTTTAGCGCTTTGTCGCTGTTAAACTTCTGAGCAGTTAGCAGCAGCTCTGCGGCTTTATGGAAACCGGCCTGCTGTACCAGCAGTTTGCTGGACGCACCTTCTGGGGACAGGCCGAGGCTCACAAATGGAATCTGGAACAGGGCAGTGTTGTCGCTATAGACTAAATCTGCATGTAATAACAGCGTGACCCCAATGCCAATGGCTACACCACGCACCGCAGCAATCAGTGGTTTGGAAAAACGTGCAGTGGCTTTTAGCAATACAAAGGGTGGCGTATCTCCAGCTTTGCCTTGCAATGGTGTTTGAATAAACTTCATGAAGTCCTGCATGTCGTTACCGGCACTGAAATCAGCATCGGCTCCGCGTAAAATTACTACGCGGACGTCTTTATTCTGATCGGCTTCGTCCAGTGCCTGCGCAATCCAGAGATACAGTTCACCATACAGGGCATTTTTGGCTTCCGGGCGCTGAATGGCTAAGGTCAGTACGCCATTGTCTAAATTCGCATTCAAATGTGGATGGGGTTGTTGAATACAGCTCAGTGTCATCGTACTATCCTTGCTTTCAATTAATTTGAATTTATGGGCTTATTATGGCGAAAATTATTGTTGACGCCACAACTGGTGAGTTCATAAAAGTTGATGTGCTATGAATTATAAATTTGATTATCTTGTGTTTATTGGCCGCTTCCAGCCTTTTCATCTGGCACATATGCAGACCATTTTAATCGCGCTGGAGCAAAGTGAAAACGTGATTTTGGCATTGGGCTCAGCACAAGATGAACGCAATATCAAAAATCCGTTTACTGCCGCTGAACGCCAGCAGATGATTCTGTCCAACTTTAGCCCAGAGCAGCAGCAGCGGATCAAGTTTGTGCATGTGGTCGATGTATATAACGATGAAAAATGGCAGAAACTGGTGAAAATGCTGGTGGCCACGGTGGCCGGACCAGAAGCCAAAGTCGGTTTAATTGGCCATTTTAAAGATGAGTCTTCCTATTATCTGCAATTTTTCCCGGAGTGGGAGATGGTCGAGCTTGACAGTCTGGAAGGTGCCATGTCTGCCACGCCGGTACGTGAAGCCTATTTTCGTGGAGAAATCTGGACCGATGCCTTCCCGCCGGGCACAATCAAATTTTTACAGAATTTTCAGCACACGCCGGTTTATCAACAATTACAAGACAAATATCATGCGCAAGACCGTAGTAATCTCACCTAAGCTCGCCAGCTCCATCTTGTTAACAAGATAAAGCCAGTTGCGCCGCAAGGAGATAAGCGATGAAGTTGAACCCCTCACATACCATAGTTCCAACAGTAAAATGCTTGCTGGGTGCGGCTATTATGCTGTTGGGTATCAGCCCGGCCTATGCCGAGCGCTGGACCTTGACCCCAAAAAGTGAAGTTGGTTTTGAAATTAAGTCCATGGGCGTGCAACTGGTCGGAGGGCAGTTTAAAGAGGTGCAGTCAGTCATGCATTTTGATCCAACAGCACCGCAGCAGGCCTCAACCCAATTTGTGCTAAATGTGGACAGTCTGCAGCTGAGTAAACCGTCTTTAAGACATATGATTCTGGGTGAGGACTTATTCTATGCTCAAAAATATAAAACCGTCAGTTTTAAAAGCACGCGTTTTACCGCTTTAGGTCCTGATCAATATCGTATTGCCGGCAATTTAACCCTACGCGGCGTGACGCGTCCGGTTGTTTTTCATACCAGTTTAAAACCGAATACAGGAAATCCAAAATTGCTGGATGTGCAATCCTTTACCCAAATTCAGCGCAGTGATTTTGGCATGAAAAAGGCGATGGGTGGTGTTGGAGAAAAGGTCAATATTCAGCTTAAAGGTCAGTGGCGTGTTCAATAATGAGATAACAATAGACGTGATGAGTGAATTAAAAGCCTGATCTTGTATCAGGCTTTTTTCCGATCCAGCAATTGTTTAACTGTTGGCTTGTAAGGTTTTTAAATCTTCCAGTACCTGCTCGGCATGTCCTGCAGCCTTGACTTTACGGTATTCCTTGACCAGCTGGCCGTTATGGAAAATAAAGGTAGAGCGCTCAATTCCCATGACTTTTTTGCCATACATATTTTTTTCTTTAATCACATCAAAATGCTGGCACAGCACTTCTTCCTTATCACTGATCAGATCAATCGTCAGGTTCTGTTTGGCAGTAAAGTTCTGATGTGCTTTCACCGAATCACGCGACACGCCAAGAATGGTCGCACCCAATGCCTCAAACTGATCTTTCAGGCCAGAAAAATCTACCGCCTGCGTGGTACAGCCTGGAGTGGAATCCTTTGGATAAAAATACACAATTAACCATTCCGCCTGTAGTTCAGCCAGATTGATTTCCGCCGTGGTGGTCGGAAAAGTCTGATTCGGTAAGTTCAAGTCGCTCATGATATCGTCCTTTTAGATTGTGTCAGTTTTTAAATTGCCTCTATCATACCGAATTTCCTGCGTTTTCTCACAAATTACCGGTAGAGAAAAATGAACGCAGCAAACTGGGCAAAAAAAAGCCTGCAATGGATGCAGGCCTCTGGAGGAAATATATGATTACTTCTTTTGCTGCGCTTGCGCGGCTTTCATGGCTTCTTCAGTTAAGGTTTTTAATTTACCGGTTAACTGAGGACCAAAACATGCCTGTAAGTCTTTGTTTTGTTTTTGGACAAAAGCAAGAGTACTTGGGCTTTTCTTCTGGTTAATGGTACTTTGGATTTCCCATTTTTGTGCATTGGTCAGCTTGCCATCTGCTTCAACCGCACAGGTACAGTATTTGCTGACTTCAGCAGCGCTTAACTTTTTACCTTTGGCAGTTTCTTCTTTACAAACATTAATCAGCGCCGATTTTACATTGGTGCTTTTATATGCCTGTTGCAATTTGTCTGTGTTGGCCTGAGCAGATGTTGCGAATACGGCTACAGTAGACACAATCGCAGAAAGGATAATGTTTGATTTTAAATTCTTCATAGATTCTACCTTGTCATTACGGTATATAACGTGTTGGATCAGCCACACCTGCGTCTAGGAAACCCTGTTTACGTAAACGACAGCTATCGCATTTTCCACAAGCACGTCCTTGGTCATCTGCCTGGTAGCAAGACACCGTTTGACTATAGTCTACGCCATGATCAAGACCTAAGCGAATGATATTTGCTTTGGATAAATGTAACAAAGGTGTTTCAAATTTGAGTGATTTTCCTTCTACGCCCACTTTGGTCGCCAAACGCGCCATATTGGCAAAAGCCTCAATAAACTCAGGACGACAGTCCGGATAGCCGGAATAATCCACCGCGTTAATACCAATAACAATGGCTTCTGCATCAAATACTTCCGCTGCTGCCAGTGCATAAGACAGGAAGATGGTGTTACGTGCTGGCACATAAGTCACCGGAATACCATCCTGTTCCTGCTCGGGTACCTCAATATTATGATCGGTCAGGGCAGAGCCACCTAAGTTACCTAAATCTATATTAATGACACGATGTTCTACACCTGCACGCTGGGTTAAGGCTTTGGCAGCGTCCAGTTCAGTGGTTGAACGCTGGCCATAACGAAAACTGAGGGCGATACATTCATAACGCGCTTGCGCCCACGCTAAACAGGTTGTTGAGTCTAAACCACCAGATAACAATACAATGGCACGAGGGCGCATCAGAATCTCCAAAATAATAAAAAGCAATTTGAGCTGTGTATAAAGCCTTGCGTTTCGCAGCTTAATTTTGCAAACAGAGCAATTATACAGCAGCCTGATTAACGACCAGTTTCGTCATTCCACAGCAGTTTGTGTAACTGTAGCTGAAAACGAACAGGGAGATGGTCTTCTAAAATCCATTGGGCCAAATCACGGGCCAGTTGTGGCATGCGTGCGGCACCATTTTCAACTTCAAAGGCAGGGGAAAACCAGACGGTACTGACTTTTTTATGCAGTTGATATAACTCTACTTGCTGCTTCGACCATTCATAATCTTCACGGTTACAAATCACAAACTTGATTTGATCGTGCGCAGTCAAATAGTCCAGATTTGAAAGCAAATTCCGTGCAACTTCCCCCGAAGTTGGGGTTTTTAAATCTAAAACTTTGGAAACACGCGGGTCTACCTTAGACACATCTAAAGCACCGCTGGTTTCCAGAGACACTTCACAGCCTAAATCTGCTAATCGCTGCATTAAAGGCAGGGCATTCGGCTGTGCCAGCGGTTCACCGCCCGTCACGCAGACATACGGTGTGTTAAAGTCCAGCGTGGTCTGAATAATTGCTTCAAGCGACTGACGCTCGCCACCTTCAAAAGAATAGGTGGTATCACAATAAGTACAGCGCAGCGGACAACCGGTTAAACGGATAAATACAGTTGGCAGCCCTGAGGTATTGGCTTCGCCTTGTAATGAATAGAAGATCTCCGTAATGCGTAAACCCGCAGACGGATCAGAAACAGGAATAGCGGAAGATCGAAGCGTACTCATAACAAATTAACCACCGGGTAGAAAAACAAAAATCTCTACGATCATTGCTAACCGTAGAGATGAGGAGCGATAGCTCCGCTTAAACTAAAGAAAAATTAGTCTTCGCGTAATAAATCGTTCAGGCTGGTTTTCGCGCGTGTTTGCGCGTCAACTTTTTTCACGATAATGGCAGCATATAAGCTGTATGTGCCGCATTTAGATGGCAGGCTGCCAGAAACAACTACAGAACCGGCAGGAACACGGCCGTAGTGGATTTCGCCAGTTTCACGGTCATAAATCTTGGTAGATTGACCAATGTAAACGCCCATTGAAATCACAGAACCTTCTTCAACAATCACGCCTTCCACGATTTCAGAACGTGCGCCGATGAAGCAGTTATCTTCAATAATAGTTGGATTGGCTTGTAGCGGCTCAAGTACACCACCAATACCGACACCACCAGACAAGTGTACATTTTTACCAATTTGTGCACATGAACCGACAGTGGCCCAAGTGTCTACCATAGTGCCTTCATCTACATATGCACCAATGTTGACATACGATGGCATCAGCACCACATTTTTCGCCTGGAACGAACCTTTACGTGCAACTGCAGGGGGTACTACACGTACGCCAGCCGCTTTAAACTGTTCTTCAGTCCAGCCTTTGAATTTGGTATCGACTTTGTCATAGAAACGAAGATCACATGACTCAATTGGTTTATTGTCGTTTAGTTTAAAAGATAACAAAACGGCTTTTTTCAACCATTGGTGTACAACCCATTCACCGTCAATTTTTTCCGCTACACGCAGTGTACCGTTATCTAAGCCAGCAATAGCTTCCTCTACTGCCTGACGGATTTCAGCCGGGCAGTCTGCCGCGGTGAAATTAGCACGATCTTCAAACGCTTGTTCAATAATCGTTGAAAGCTGAGACATGATCTTCCTTCCAAAAAAATTTTCAAGATTTTACACTAAATTGAACACGGGTTAGATGAAAATTGGCGCTAAGATCGAAATTAATAATAAAGAAAAATGTTTTCGCTCAATAGAAGAAACATCTGCTTAAACTTTCACCTCAAAAAAGAGTTATCTTTCAAAAAGAAACATAGATTTGTATCAAAAAATAACAAAAAATGAGCAAAATGTGCATAAAAACTGTGCGGGAACTTCTTTATATTTAAGCTTATCAACAATAGTACGAAACATGAAAAATAAGTTTTTATTTTGAGGAGCATATTACGATGAAATCTTTACATAAAATTTTAGCCATTTCCGTGCTTGCCACAGCAGCAGGTTCAGCAATGGCAGATACAGCAGTAATACATGATAGTTATGCCTTTGATCGTAACCAACTCATTCCAACAGGTGTCCGTGCTGAAGTCGGTACAACAGGTTATGGCGGTGCTTTGTTGTGGACAGCTAACCCATATGTGGGTTTAGCGTTAGGTTACAACGGTGGTGACATTTCATGGTCAGATGACTTGTCTATCAACGGTTCAAAGTACGATATGGATATGGACAACAGCGTTGGTTATTTAAATGCTGAGATCCGTCCTTGGGGTGAAAGTACAAATCCATGGGCGCAGGGTCTTTATATCGCTGCTGGTGTTGGTTATATTGATAATGAATATGAGCTTGATCGTCGTGTAAAAGCAGGTGAAGGTTTCTCTGTGAACCATACAGACTTCGTTGCTGGCGCTAACGGTGCACATATTAATGGTAAGATGAAATATAAAAACGACTTCGCTCCATACGTTGGCTTAGGTTTAGCGCCGAAAATCAATAAAAACTGGGGTGTGTTTGGTGAAGTGGGTGCATATTACACAGGTAATCCAGAAGCTAACTTAACGCTAGTAAGTGGTGGAGCTCCAGATAATTCTACACGTGGCTCACTTGTAGATAACATTGCTACTGATGAAGAAAAAATCCGTACAGATGATAAGCATGAGTGGATGCCAGTTGCAAAATTGGGTGTAAGTTACCACTGGTAATATCCATTAGCTTGAGCTAAACCAAAAAACGAGCTTCGGCTCGTTTTTTTATACCTTTAGAAATGATGGCCAAATCTTAGTCCATATACCCAGGCATGATTGTCCCGATTGACCGAGGCTAGACTGGAAATTTGAGTACCGGCAAAATTACTGGGTTGAATATGTGGTTGTTTAAACTTTAAATAATAGGCCCCTGCAGCAATAAAACTGTCGGGTCGAAAATAAAATAGCTGGCCTGCGCCGAGGCTATAGTGCCCATCTGCCGGATTTAGGGTCGAGGCCGGATTGCCAATCCCGGAGTCCCAGCCCAGTTCTAATTGACTGATCCAGCGTGCATTCCAGCGATGTAACCCGCCCAGTTTGGCCGACCATTGATCTTTCTGATAATGAATTAATTTAAAGTCTTTAATTTCAGGAACGAATGTTGCGTAAGCATCAATCACGGCGCCAAATTGAGTCGGTTGTATATAAAAATCTTTCCAGTTAACCCAGCGTATACCTGCATAGAGCAGGTTATTGGCACTGATGCCGGTGTGTAAATCCAGATTCAGCGATTCGGGTGTGCGAACAGCAGTATTCTGGTCCGCCACAATCTGCAATTGGCCTTGTGGGGACTGTTCCTGTACCGCTAGCTGATGATGAATGGCCGAACGATAAGTGAACGCCGCACTCATGGCATATTCAGGAATCTGGTAGCGTACCCCGGCCAGCCAGCCCCAAGCATCATCTTTAGGAAAATGGGCCTGATAGCCATGAAAAATATAATAATTTTGTCCCCAAAGCTCTAGATTCCCCTGAAAAGACTGATGACTGAGTCCTGCATAAAAAGTCCAGTGCGTATCCGGATGATACCCGACAAGCGCGCTAATATTTTCTGTTTTAAAGCGAATGTCGGCAGCTTCGACGTCTAATGGTTGACCATAAAAATCCGGGTTGTAGTTATAGTTAACCTTGACCCCAAAGGGCTGATCATAAAGCAGGGCAAAGGAAAACTCTGGATTCAGCTGCAGTTTAAAACCACCGAGCACAAAATGCTGCTCGGGTGCCAGGTTGCCGGTGGAATAATCATGAATCCCTAACTCGGCCAGTGCAGCCTGATTTTCGACTTGTCCTGCGACATTGGCCTCTAAATGCACCAGGGAGATTTCGGCATAATGATCGGGCTGGAAAAAAATATGCATGGATTGTCCGGACTGCTCCAGCGCTGCTGCAGAGACAGCTTGCACTGGTAAAAGCAGGCTCATCGACACCCAGAAAAAATGGACCTTCATTGGCTGTCCTTTAATTTTTGGTTAAATTATAAAGTATTGATATTTAAAAATTATCTAGCTATTAAAACTGAATTTTCTGAAAAAATAAACAGGTTTAAGTGATCTTTATCCCATTTTTTAGGGATGCTGTAATGTAGTGCAAAATGAGCGTTAGCATAAAATTTAATAAGTGCGGATTGGGTTCATCTGCTTAGTAGATCAACTGGAGTGATATAAAAAAGAGGATGCTGATGCCATCCTCTCCATTTCCATTTTTTGTTGGGGTTAGTCTTCCGGATACGCGACTTTTTTCAGGGCTTTAATGTCGGCTTCAGGTGAGCACAGGGAAATAAACTCATAGCCATAACCACGTAGTAAATGTCCTTTACGCACCGCCAGCCAGGTGGTATTCAGGCCAAAAATATCGGTTTCTATCTGCTTTAAACGATAATCACGTTCCTGGTCATAAGCCACATTGTTGACCACACCCACGCCCATGCCTAATTCGACATAGGTTTTAATGACATCGGCATCTAGGGCAGACATCACGATATCAACATCAATACCGGCATCTTCAAAAGCTTTGTCAATTTTAGAACGGCCAGTAAAACCACCATGATAGGTAATAATCGGATATTCCGCCAAATCTTGAATGCTGATCTCGGCTTTATGGGCTAGCGGATGGTTTTGCGGGGTAATAATACTATGCTGCCAGGTATAGTAAGGCACACTGGCCAGATTGCTTTCTGTGGTTAAGGATTCTGTTGCAATACCAATATCGGCTTCGCCTTGTAGCAGCATCTCGGTAATTTCAACCGGACTGGCCTGTTGCAGAATCAGATGGACCTTGGGAAATTCTTTTTTAAACTGGTTCACAATCGGCGGGAGTACATAACGTGCCTGAGTGTGGGTGGTGGCAATGGTTAGGGTGCCTTCATCCACTTTATTAAAATCATCGGCCAGACGTTTAATATTATCGGCATCCACCAACATGCGCTCAACAATACCGAGTAGGGCCTGACCAGGTTCAGTCAAACCGAGCAGGCGTTTGCCTTTACGGATAAACAGTTGCACACCCAGTTCATCTTCCAGGTCTTTAATATGCTTGCTCACTCCGGACTGGGAGGTGTACAGCGCCGCAGAGGCTTCGGTTAAATTGAAGTTCTGGCGCACAGTTTCTCGAATAATTCTGAGCTGTTGGAAGTTCATGTCCTTTTTTCCCTCAAAAAAGGATGGGGCTTGAAATGCCCCATCGGTGCGCGGTTAAGCGACTTGATTTTCAAATAAATGTAATTGACTTGCTGTCAGCCAGACGGTCTGGTTTGGACGGAACTGATGCAAGCGTGCTTCTTCTGGGGTGAGGGAAATTTCAATTAAGTTCCCTTGACGGTCGTTCAGTTCTGCCAGCACTTTACCGGCAATCCAGACTTCACGTAAGAAGGTGGCCTGAATGGCATTGTCCTGTGGCTGGGCATGAATGGTCAGCTCATCCGGGCGGGCAAAGGCAATGATCTCGCCCTGAGGCCCCTGTTGTGCGCTGGCCAGCTGAATACGGTCTTCACCCAGCTGAATCAGGCCATTGCTGTTCTGACCTTCAAAACGGTTGGCCTGACCCAGGAAGTCAAACACAAACGGCGTCGCCGGTTTTTCGTAGACTTCGCGTGGTGAACCAATCTGCTCGATGTTGCCTTTGTTCATCACCACGATCTGGTCCGCCACTTCTAAGGCTTCTTCCTGATCATGGGTAACAAAAATAGAGGTAATGTGCAATTCATCATGCAGGGTACGTAACCAGCGGCGTAGTTCTTTACGCACTTTGGCATCCAGCGCACCAAACGGTTCATCCAGCAGCAGGACACGTGGTTCAACGGCTAAGGCACGCGCCAGGGCAATACGCTGACGCTGACCGCCAGACAATTGCGCCGGATAACGGTCGGCCAGAAAGCCGAGTTGTACCAGATCAAGCAGGCGGGTCACGCGTTTTTTAATTTCAGCTTCCGATGGACGAGTGGCACGCGGACGTACACGTAAACCAAAGGCAATGTTGTCAAAAACGGTCATGTGACGGAACAGCGCATAATGCTGGAAGACGAAACCGACCTGACGCTCACGCACGTGAACATCGGTGGCATCCTGACCTTCCAGAATCACCTGACCACCATCGGCAGATTCCAAACCGGCAATAATCCGCAGCAGGGTGGTTTTACCACAGCCCGATGGACCTAGGAGAGCCACCAGTTGGCCGTCTGGAAAATCAAGGGAGATGTTGTTCAGTGCATGGAATGCACCAAAGTGTTTTTCAATATTTTTAACTTGAATACTCATGAGGTCATTCCTTAAGAAACTGTTGAATCTTCATTACGTTTGTCCTGCTTTTCCTGACGGATTTCGACCCAGGTTTTCAGGATCAAGGTCACAATTGCCAGTAGGGCCAGCAGGGATGACACCGCAAACGCAGCACTGAAGGTATATTCGTTATAGAGAATCTCAACGTGTAAAGGCAAGGTATTGGTTTCACCGCGAATGTGTCCAGACACGACCGAGACCGCACCAAATTCACCCATCGCCCGGGCATTACACAGAATGACACCGTAAATCAGGCCCCATTTAATATTCGGCAAGGTAACTTTCCAGAAGGTTTGCCAGCCAGAGGCACCCAGTACAATGGCCGCTTCTTCTTCTTCGGTGCCTTGCGCTTCCATGAGTGGAATCAGTTCACGTGCCACAAACGGTACGGTAATAAAGATGGTGGCAATGACAATCGCTGGCACGGCATATAAAATCTTGATGTCGTTGTCCATTAACCAGTTGCCCATCCAGCCCTGGGTACCAAAAATCAGTACCAGCATCATCCCGGCAATGACCGGAGAGACCGAGAACGGCAAATCAATGATGGTGGTCAGAATCGATTTACCCGGGAAGTTAAACTTGGCCACCGACCAGGCTGCGGCTACACCAAACACCACGTTGAGTGGAACGGCAATGGCCGCGGTGAGTAAGGTCAGTTTGACTGCAGATAAGGTATCTGGATGTACCAGCGCCTGGGTATACACGCCCACACCTTGTTTAAAGGCTTCAACGAACACCAGAATTAACGGCAGAATCAGGCAGCTCAGGAAGAAAATCAGGGCAATGGCCAGTAAGGTGTAGCGAACCCAGGTCGGTTCACGGGTGGCATCACGCGATTGCAGCTTGTCGGCCAAAGCATTGCTGTTGGTATTTAAACTCATCGGGCTGTTCTCCCTGTACGACGGCTGGCCCATGCTTGTAACAAGTTAATCAGGAACAGCATCACAAATGAAATCAGCAGCATTACCACCGCAATAGTGGTTGCACCGGCATAATCATATTCTTCTAAACGGGAGATAATCATCAGCGGGGCAATTTCAGTTTCAAAAGGCTGGTTCCCGGCAATGAAGATTACCGAACCATATTCACCCACGCCACGGGCAAAGGCCAGGGCAAAACCAGTAATTAATGCCGGCAGTAAAATCGGGAAAATGACTTTGGTAACAATCTGCAGACGGTTTGCGCCCAGAGCAGATGCCGCTTCTTCCAGCTCGGTTTCCAAATCGCTGAGTACCGGTTGTACGGTACGCACCACAAATGGAATACCAATGAAGATCAGGGCCAAGGTAATCCCGATTGGGGTATAGGCCACCTGAATGCCTAAAGGTTCCAGATACTGACCAATCCAGCCGGTCGGTGCATATAAAGAGGTCAGGGCAATACCGGCCACGGCGGTCGGTAAGGCAAAAGGTAAATCGACCAGCGCATCAATCAGGCGTTTGCCCGGGAAGCGGTAACGCACCAGACACCAGGCCAGCAATAAACCAAAAACGACGTTCACCAGCGCTGCAATCAGCGCAGCACTAAAACTTAACTGCAAAGATTTTAAGATACGTTCAGAACTTAAAATTTCCCATAAACCTTCCCAGCCAATGTCCAGCGATTTTAAAAATACGGCAGACAAAGGAATCAGAACGATTAATGATAAATACGCTAGGGTAAAGCCTAGAGAAAGACCAAATCCTGGCAGCACTCGGGACCGCTGCGACATGATTACTCCTCAAAGAGAGAATGCGGGCTGAAATCAGCCAGCGAAAAATAAATAAATTTCGGCACAAGCATAATTTGCGAGGGTTAAATTGCAAATTTAAATAAATACTTGCTGTCATCAGTAATACTGATATGCTGCATAGCCTTTTCTGAAATCAGGTAATTCCAGAGTTCAGGAAAAGGACCAAAACCAGAGGCGACATTAATATGCCCGACATGGCCCAAGCTTACCGGTTCTAATTGCCAGGACTGCGCCAGTTCCAGTGCATGTTCGGCATTTAACCAGGGATCATTTTCACTGATCAGCATGCTGGCGGGAACCTGCACTTGCAGCTGATGAAAATAGTCCTGATAGTCATGCTGGCTGTCACGGACAAAACCTGCTTCACCAAAACGGCCCGGGTTGGCCGGCGCCACCAGCACCAGATTCTTGACCTTGCGTTGCAGCGCCGGGTATTGCGCCAGAGCGGCTACGGTAGTCAGGCAGCCAAAGCTATGCGCCACAATTTGCAGCGGTGCATCAATCGCCGCCACGGTGCTTCGGAACTGTTCTACCCAGGTTTTGAGTACCGGAGCATTCCAGTCCTGCTGCTCGACGCGGGAGCAGGACATGAGCTGTCGTTGTAACCAGGATTGCCAGTGGCTATATTCACTGCCACCTACGCCCGGAACAATTACGGTATGAATCATGTCGATGCTCCTGTGCTTACCTTACAGTTGCTGATGCTACAGCTGAATTATTTAGCGCTATTGGCTTTTACGATCTGGTCGAAAATACCGCCATTTTCAAAATGTGCAGACTGGACTTCGGCCCAGCCCCCAAATTCCTGATCTACCGTGACCAGCTTTAACGGCTTAAAGACCTGGCTGTATTTCTTTAATGCTGCTTCGCTACGAGGACGATAATAATGTTTGCCGGCTAAATCCTGTCCGAGTGGGGAATACAGGAAGTTTAAATAGCCTTGGGCCAAATATTTGTTGCCGTGTTTTTCCGCATTTTTCTCAACAATGGCCACCGGTGGTTCTGCCAGTACCGACAGGCTTGGGGTAATAATTTCAAATTTACCCGGCTGCTCACGAATGGCGAGATGCGCTTCATTTTCCCAGGCCAGCAGCACATCACCAATGCCACGCTCGGCAAAGGTGGTGGTTGAACCGCGGGCGCCCGAATCAAGGACTTTGGTGTTTTTATAAATTTTACGGACAAATTCCTGTGCGGTTTGATCATTGCCACCCGGCTGATGTTTAGCCCAAGCCCAGGCGGCCAGATAGTTCCAGCGTGCACCGCCTGAGGTTTTCGGGTTCGGGGTAATAATGCCCACACCCGGCTTGACCAGATCGCCCCAGTCCTGAATGCCTTTCGGGTTGCCTTTACGCACTAAAAATACAATGGTCGAGGTATAAGGTGTCGAGTTATGTGGTAATTTCTTTTGCCAGTCTGCCGGAAACAGTTTGGCTTTTTCCGCAATTACATCAATATCGGCGGCCAAAGCCAGTGTCACCACATCGGCACTCAGGCCATCAATCACGGCACGGGCCTGCTTGCCTGAACCGCCATGCGACTGTTTAAAATTAATTTTTTGTCCGGTCCGGCTTTCCCAGTATTTGCCGAACTGTTTATTCACATCATCATATAATTCACGGGTCGGGTCATACGACACGTTCAGAAAATCTTTTGCAGCAACACCAAAGGAGGATGCCGAAATTAATGCGGCCAGTACCCCAATTTTTAATTTTGTAAAACTCATGACTAACCTCAAACTTTTCGCTTTTTTGTAACATGAGGCAAGAATAGCGCTAGTCTTATTCCTAAAAAAATAATAAAAAATGAATTTTATATGAATAAAAAAGAAATATAAATAGATCTTCCATTCTTACACTAAAGCCAGCTCAAATGGATACTTGTTGTATGCAATGTTTTAAGAATGCTGAGGAAATATCGGCCGTTTCAGTGCTGGACCGTGCCTTTCATTATGGCGATGGCTGCTTTAGTACCGCGCGCATCCGCAATGGCCAGATTGAACTGGAGGCCTTACATTTGCTGCGGCTACAACGCGGCTGTGAGCATTTGTATTTACATGCCAATCTGGCGTTTATCCAGCAGTCGATTCAACAGCTGCAGCAGCGCTATCCGCAGGTTAACGGCACCTTAAAAATCATCATTAGTCGGGGAGATGGACAGCGCGGTTATAGCCTGCCCGCACAAGAGGCTGATGTCTGGGTCTTTTTTTATCCTAAAGCAGTGGATGATTTTCACTATGAAAAAATCGCCAGTGGTGTGTTGAAACAAGCGATGGGGCTGAGTATGCCACATCTGGTCGGCATCAAAAGCCTGAACCGTTTAGAACAAGTGATACTGAAAAAAGAAGCCGATGCGCAGGGCTGGCCAGAAGCCTTGGTGACTGATGTGCAAGGCTCGGTTGTTGAAGGGGTGAGCAGTAATTGTTTCATTCTTATAAACAATGAATGGATTACGCCGGAACTTCGCTATAATGGCGTCCACGGCGTGATGCGGGCTGAAATTCTGGCCCGTATGCAGCAGCACGGCATTTCCTGTCGCCAGCGTTATGTCGATATGGAAGAAATTGCGCAGTTCCAGAGTCTGTTTTTCTGTAATGCGCTCAGTCCGATGAAAATCGTGATCCAGCTCGATGCACGCCCTTTAGATGTTCAAGCCTGTATTGAACTGTTTAATCGTCTTCAATTGAATCAGATGCATTAATATGTCTTCATCCCGCTCTAAAACGAAAAAGAAAAACAAGCCTCGCTCCCCATTACCGATTAAAGGTATTTTAACCCTGTTATTGGGCGTACTCCTCATTGTCGTGGTGATGCTCTGGTCCAGCCTGTTTAAAGACTATCCGGTAAAAGGCCAGAAAGAATTACTGGCCATTGGCGATGGCGATACCTATTCCGGTTTTATTGATCGTCTGGAAAAAAATGATCAGGTCAGTTTTCCGATTATTCTGAAGCTGTATCAGAAAATCATGATTCATGATTCGATGAAAGCCGGGGTTTATGAAATCCAGCAGGGTATGAGCATCCGTGAAGTCATGGAAATGATCTCCAATGCAGAAAATGCGCAGATGAACCGGATTCTGGTCATTGAAGGCACCACCTTTAAACAATTGGTGCAGCATCTGCAAAAGGATGAACTGGTGACTAAAGAAGTCAGCCATCTGCCGACCGATCAGTTGTTAAAAGCGCTGAATATTCCATTTGAGCATCCGGAAGGCCTGTTTGCGCCAGATACCTATTTCTTTGCCAAGGGCGAATCGGATCGTAAAATTCTGACCGATTTATATCAGCGTCAGATGAAAGCACTGGATGAAGCCTGGGCCAACCGTGCACCAGATTTACCGTACAAGAATAAATATGAAGCGCTGGTGATGGCGTCGATTATTGAAAAAGAAACCCATGTCGATAGCGAACTGCGTCAGGTCTCTGGCGTATTTGTGCGCCGTTTAAAGATAGGCATGCGTTTACAAACTGACCCAACCGTCATTTATGGAATGGGCGACAAATATCAGGGCAATATTACCCGTAAGGATTTACGCACCCCAACGCCTTACAATACCTATACCATCTATGGTTTGCCGCCAACACCAATTGCACTGCCAAGCAAGCGCGCGATTGAAGCGGCGATGCATCCAGATGATTCCGACAATCTCTATTTTGTCGCCACCGGTGATGGCGGGCATAAATTCAGTACCAATCTGCAAGATCATAACCGCGCAGTCCAGGAATATCTGGCGGTCATTCGTGCGAAGAACAAGGAGTGAGCATGTTTATTAGCTTTGAAGGCACCGAAGGGGTAGGTAAAACCACGCTCATCCGTCGTATTTATGAACATTTGCAGGCTCAAGGCAGTGAAGTAGTGCTAACCCGTGAACCGGGTGGCACCCCGATGGCCGAGCAGATTCGCAGTCTGCTGCTTTCAGTCAATCATGACGAGCAGATGTGTAATGATACTGAATTACTGCTGATGTACGCAGCGCGCGCCCAGCATCTGGCGCAGGTAATTCTGCCTGCACTGGCAGCTGGCAAAACGGTACTCTGTGACCGCTTTACTGATGCCAGCTTTGCCTATCAGTGTGCTGGGCGTGGCCTAAGCCGGGAAAAGTTGCAATTGCTGAACCAGAATTTTGTTTCGCACATGCCGGCTCTGACTTTCTGGCTGGATGCACCGATTGAACTGGGCATGTCCCGTGCGCGTGAACGTGGTGCGCTGGACCGTTTTGAACAGGAAAAAGTCACCTTTTTTGAAAAGGTGCGTGCTGGTTATCAGGAGTTGTGGCAGGCAGAACCAGAACGGATTAAACGTTTAGATGCCACCCAAAGTCCGGATCTGGTCTTTGCCGAGGCGCTCAAATATTTACAGACAGTCGCTGCTTAAATTTGGGTCAAGACTAAAAATCTTCTATAGTAGCGTGATGATAGAGGATTTTTTGATCACAATGAAAAGTAACCGTGCTGAAATTATTGAATTTTTACAACAAGAATTTCCCCAGAGTCTGGAAAAATGTGAGATTGATGCGGTCACGCCAATGGGTGCCTGCTTGACCTATCGGGTTGGGGAAAGTGAATTACGTCCGGGTGGCACGATCTCTGGTCCGACCATGATGACGGCTGCAGATCTGGCTTTATATGTAGCCATTCTGGGCCAGATTGGGATTGTCGGGTTGGCGGTCACCACCAACCTGAATATCAATTTTTTACGCAAACCGGCCGGTGGGCAAAACCTGCGGGCGGAATGCCGGCTCATGAAACTGGGTAAAAGTTTGGCCGTGGGTGAAGTCTGGATTTATTCAGTCGGGCAGGAAGAGCCGGTGGCGCATGTGACCGGAACCTATTCAATTCCACCCCAAGTGGCTTGATTCTCAGGTCACTTGTTCTTTTGATCTGGCTCGCTTGATTTTATCCTTTTCTTACTCGTCTTAATTTTGCCTGCTTCAGTTTCTTCGCCAATCTGGCGTTTCCAGCTTTTTATTTTTTGAAGCCTATTTAATTCGCCGAAAAGCACCCTCCGAATTATTTAAAACTTATCTTTATATTTCAAAAAAATTGCTTCATTGATTTACATGATGTTACTCGGTGGTTACTTTAAGTTACATATCTTGAATCTCATTCTAATCAGGTGATTAATTTTTAACCTTAAATATTTCATTCTTTGTCTAAGGTGTTGTTCCCTCAAAAATTGCTCTAGGCTCTAGGCCTGTTGAAAAATGATCAAATGAGGGGGGAAATGCTTAAATTTAAAAATAAAATGATCCAGGGCGCAATTTTCGATATGGATGGCACAATGTTTGATACTGAGCGTTTACGGTTTCAAACCTTGAAACAGGCATCTCGGGAATTGATTGGAGTCGAGTTCAGCGATGACTATTTAATTGGTTGTCTGGGCTTGAGTGCGCGGAGTGCCAAACAGCTGGCACAGGCTGAATATGGTGAAGATATTCCCTATACCGAAATTCGCCAGCGTGCCGATGAGCTGGAACTGGAAAGTGTGCGTCAGTTTGGCGTGCCGATTAAAACCGGTTTGCTACAGGTGCTGGAGCGCTTGCGTAAATCCGGGCTGCGCATGGCAGTGGCGACGTCCAGTCGCCGTGCCATTGCCGAAGAATATTTAATTAATGCCAATGTCTATAAATTTTTTGATGTACTGGTGTGCGGAGATGAAGTCCAACGTGGCAAACCGCATCCGGAAATTTTCCTGACCGCTGCGCAAAAGCTGAATCTCTCCGCCAGTGACTGTTTCATGTTTGAAGATTCAGACAATGGTGTGACCTCGGCCTATGCAGCGCAGGGCATTACCGTGCTGCTGCGGGACATTAAAGCACCAAATGAACAGATGCTGTCTAAGGCGCATTACTACTATGAAAGCATGGAAGATTATCTGGAAGATTTAAACCTGTATATTCCGGCCTTGGGCATGCCCAGCCTGCAGGAAGCCTTTCCACAAACCTTGAACCAGCTAACTGTCGGAATCCATGGTTTTGGTGCGATTGGTGGCGGTTATCTGGCGCAGGTATTATCGCATTGGGATGGTTATACCCGTCCGAAACGGATTTACGCTTCTACCCGTAACCAGCTGTATCGCTCTGCGGTGAATGCTTTTGGCACCTATTGCATTCGTTATGGGCAAATGTCCTATGATGAACGTATTGAAAACATGAGCATTATTGATGCAGATAACCTGCAGCACATGCAGGAGATGTATATCGAATCCAGCTTGATTGCCTTATGTCTGCCAGAAAAAGCGCTGAGCAGCGAAGCTGAGGTGATTGCGCAAGGCCTGTATGCACGTTATCTGGCCCATCAGGACCAGCCGGCTGCGCCTTTAACCGTGCTGATTATTTTAAATAAAGTCGGTGCCAAGCAGTTATTGCTGGAGCATATCCGTAAAGCCCTGGTGGCCTTAAGTGATGTGCAGACCGCACAAGCCATTTTAGCGCAGCATTATTTCTGCGATACCGTGGTCAACCGTATGGTATCCAAACTGACTGACCAGAACCTGTACCGCCAGCTACGGATTAAATACAACATCTTCAAGCAGTCGCAAACGGAAGATGAAGCCGAGCCGGTTGAAATTGAGGATAACACCCGTTTGCAGCCGGAGCAGGAACGTCAGGCCAGCCTGTATGTGGAAGATTTGCGCCGTAATTTCCAGCCGAGTCATATTCTGCAAACGATGGATCTCATTCTGTTTAATGCAGAAATTGACATGCCGATTTATGTGGAAAATGCCAGTCCGTTACTGCAAAAAATGCGGCAGATGATTCTGGTCGAAGACATCAGTGAAATCCAGCTGATTAAAAACCGGCTCTGGAACGGGGTGCATGCCATGCTTGCCTGGTATGCCAGCCTGCGTGGTCATCAAACCATTGGTGTGGCTCTGGCCGACCCGCAGATTGAACAGTTCATGCAGCAGTTGTTACAGCAGGTTCAGCAGGGACTGGCGGTGGTGTTACCACACCGACAGAAAGATCTACATGCACTGGCACAAAGTTTTGCAAACTCCTGTGTCCATGCCTATAAAGACCCATGTGCGCGGGTGGCGCGTGATCCGCTACGCAAGCTCAGTGCGTCCGAACGGGTGTTAGGTTCAATTGCCAGCAATGCTCAGGCCGGGTTGCCGTATCAGTTTTTGGCACAAGGCGCCTTATTGGGCTATGTCTATGCGGTGCAAACCCATCAGCTGAATGAAACGCAGGCTTTGGCACATTTACAGACACAATTGCAGCAGCCACATTTTTCGGCACAAGTGGCATTGACTTTACGTAATTATGTGCAGACCTATCTGCCGCAATTACTGTCCGGAGTGCTAGAACCTGAGCAGTTGCCATTATTAAAGCCAACCTCGAGTGCAGCGCAATATGCTTCAACTTGAGGAACCATCCGGCTGAAACCATTTTTGGCTGATCCCAATAAAAAACCGAATCACATCCTGCGATTCGGTTTTTTATCTTTCAGAACTGAAGATGTAAAAGCATTTTAAGCCGGCACATCCTCATTCACCAATGGCGTTTCTACCTGGAAGTTTGGCGGCGTGAGGACAGTTTTACGCAGCTCATCTGCCAGTTCTGGATAATCCAGGGTGTAATGCAGGCCACGCGATTCTTTACGCTGCATGGCACAGCGCACAATCATTTCTGAAACCAGCACCAGATTACGCAGTTCAATCAGGTTTTTACTGACTTTGTAGTCCTGATAATACTCGGTAATTTCACGTTTCAGCATTTCAATACGGTGCAGGGCACGTTGTAAACGCTTGGTGGTGCGGACAATCCCGACATAGTTCCACATGGTGGCGCGCAGTTCATCCCAGTTTTGTAGAATTACCACATCTTCATCGGGATGGGTCACTTGAGAATCATCCCAGGCCGGCACATTTGGTGATTGATAATCGGGCTTGAATTCAGCCTGAATATGTTCAGCAGCACTCATGCCATATACAAAACATTCTAAAAGTGAGTTACTGGCCATACGGTTAGCACCATGCAGGCCGGTATAAGACGTTTCACCAATGGCATACAGGCCGGCAATATCGGTCTGGCTGTGTTCATCAACCACTACACCGCCACAGGTATAATGCGCTGCCGGGACCACCGGAATCATATCTTTGGTGATGTCGATGCCCAGTTCCAGTAAACGCGCATACAGGGTCGGGAAGTGTTCTTTAACAAACTCGGCCGGTTTATGGGTGATGTCTAGCCAGACATGACGAATCCCCAGACGCTTGATTTCAAAGTCAATCGCACGTGCCACAATATCACGTGGTGCCAGTTCGGCACGTTCATCGAAACGCAGCATAAAGCGTTCACCATCTGGCAGGCGTAAATAGGCGCCTTCGCCACGCATGGCTTCGGTAATCAAGAAGGAACGGGCTTGCGGATGGTATAAACAGGTCGGATGGAACTGGTTAAATTCCATATTGGCGACGCGGCAACCGGCGCGGTAGGCCATGGCAATCCCGTCACCGGTGGCAATATCCGGGTTAGAGGTGTACAGATAGGCTTTCATGGCACCGCCGCAGGCTAGGGCGGTAAAGGGCGCCAGGAAGGTATCAATCTGGTCGGTGTTTTCATCCAGGGCATACAGGCCCAATGCACGATTGTTACCGGTTTGACCGAGTTTCTGTGTGGTAATCAGGTCAATGGCAACAAAGTTTTCAAAAATCTGGATATTCTGTTTTTCTCTGGCCCGCTGGACCAGTGTCGTTGAAATGGCACGTCCCGTGGCATCTGCCGCGTGAATGATCCGGCGCTGGGAGTGGCCGCCTTCACGGGTTAAATGCAGTTGTTCCTGTTCATCGAGGGTAAATTGAACGCCATGTTCAAGCAGGAAATCGACCGAAGGTTTACCGCCCTCTACAGTTTGCTGCACGGCATTCAGTTCACATAAATGCGCGCCTGCAATCATTGTGTCATCTATATGCTGTTGAATAGAGTCGGTTTCATCCAGTACGGCTGCGACCCCACCTTGGGCATAAAAGGTGCTGGCATCAGTCAGGGCCGACTTGGCCAGCACGGCAATTTTAAAATGAGCTGGTAATGATAGTGCCAGACTTAAACCTGCGCCGCCACTACCCACAATGATCACATCAAAATGATGAGTTGCATGTAAATTAGACATGTCCATCAGCTAATTTGAAAAAAGTCTGGTAATGACAACGCTTTTTAAAACAAAAGGCAAGGGTCAAGATGCTTATTAATGATGAGAAAAAGCAATAAAACTCCATTTTATAAAAAATGGCGCAAGCACTTGTATCCTGTTGAGGAATTGAACATATTATTACGAAATCTTAAAAAGCGTTATGTTAAAAACAGAACATCACATTTTTATAAACAAATTGAGTGAATGCTATATATGAATAATCGCTACTTACAGAAGGGTCTCTATGCAGCTGTGTTCACTATGGCATCTGTTCAAGCACAGGCCTCTACTTCAGTAGATTTTTCCAACCTGGTTGAACAGGTCAGCCCCGGTGTTGTCAGTGTCAATGTGGTCAAACGTTTAAGCCAGGAAGAGCTGTTACAACAACAGGTTCCGGAACTGTTACGCCGTTTCTTTGGCGATGGGGTGGTGATTCCGCAGCGTCAGGCGCCACAGGAAAAAACCGGTTATGGCAGTGCCTTCTTTATTAGCAAAGATGGCTACCTGCTCACTAACCACCATGTGATTGAAAATGCCTCCAAAGTCACCATTGTCCTGAATGATCGCCGTGAAATTGATGCCACCGTGGTCGGCAGTGATGAACGGACCGATGTGGCTTTGCTGAAGGTATCTGGCAGCAACTTCCCTGAACTGCGTACCGGTAATGTTGATCGCCTGAAAGTCGGTGAGCCGGTGCTGGCAATTGGTTCACCATTTGGTTTTGACTATTCCGCCTCTGCTGGTATTGTCAGTGCCAAAATGCGTAACATGATGGGGGAAACCTCGGTACCGTTTATTCAGACTGACGTTGCCTTAAACCCGGGTAACTCGGGTGGACCGCTATTTAACCAGCGCGGTGAAGTGGTTGGGGTCAACTCGCGCATCTTTAGTGGAACGGGCGGCTATATGGGCCTGTCTTTCTCGATTCCGATTGATGTCGCCATGGAAGTGGCAGACCAGTTAAAACAGCATGGTAAAGTCACCCGTTCCTATTTAGGTGTGAGCCTGCAGGATATTGACCGGACGCTGGCAGAATCGTATCGACTGGATAAACCGGAAGGGTCCTTAATTACCCAGGTGGCACCGGATTCTCCAGCCTCCAAAGCCGGCTTGCGTGCGGGTGATGTGATCTTAAAATACAACGGTACCCCAATTTCGCGCACCAGCGAATTACTCAATTATCTGAACCGTACTGCACCTAAACAGACCATCCAGCTGGAAGTTTTACGCGATGACCGTCGCCGGAATATCTCGGCCACTTTAAGCACCGCACCGGATGACACCCCGGCCAAGAGCAATGTGACGCCAAGCCAGAATAAAGGCCCGGTACTTGGGGTCGCAATCCGGAATCTGTCAGCAGCAGAAATGCGTCAGCTGGAAATTAAAGGCGGCGTGCTGATTCAGGAAGTCCGTCCGGGCAGTATTGCAGCGCAGTCGCGAATTTTACCGGGTGATGTCATCGTACAGCTGAACAATAGCCCAGTCACCGACAGCAACAGCTTTGTTCAGGCGGTTTCGCAGCTGAAAAAGGGCAGCGTGGCGCGTGTGACCTTAATCCGTCAGGGACAACGTGCTATTGTCGGCATGCGAATTTCCTGATCTGAGCCAGTTAAAAACCACAGCCTGCTGTGGTTTTTTTATTTTTCAATTTATCCAGGGCCAATTTTCAGTAGACTAGGGGCCTCAATAGCCGATACCACAGTACAGTAACAGAGCATGAGCAGTACATTTTTTGATTTAAAACTTCAGGTTCAACCCGAGCATATTGACAGTCTGGGCCATGTCAACAACGTGGTTTATGTGCAGTGGATGCAGGATGTGGCTAGCGCCCATATTGAAACCTTAGGCCTGGGCATGGCGCAGTTTCTGGAAATGAAACATGCCATGGTGGCGGTGGAGCATCATGTGCAGTATCGCAAGGCTGCATTTGCCGGTGAAGAGCTGATTTTAAGAACCTGGCTCAGTGAAATTAATGCGTTGTACCTGTTTCGCCAGTATGTGTTTTATCGTCCGCAGGACCAGAGCGTGCTGTTTGTCGCGCAGACCAAATGGGCCTGTGTGGAAATTGACAGCGGCCGTCCAAAACGCATGTCGCCAAGTTTTTCCCAGGCGTATCAGCCTATTCCAGCCGATCTGAATCCGATGGATTTTAACCAGTATCCGCCACAGCCGGCATAAGCATCGTCACTGGCCGGTTTGTATCGGATGATCTAAAACCGGCCGGGCCGAAAAGCTTTGCATTATTTTGGATACTTTAAAAAATCCATCTGCTATAATCCTTCGCAATTTCTATTCGGCTTTTGCTGTGCACTGAATCTGGTTTGCATAGCGCGTTATTTTTTAAGGTAGCCCATGGCGCAAGCTAAAAAATCTGTTGATATTAAAAACATTCGTAACTTCTCGATCATTGCACATATCGATCATGGCAAGTCGACCCTTGCGGATCGTTTCATTCAGACCTGTGGCGGTTTGCAGGATCGCGAAATGCAGGCGCAAGTACTGGACTCAATGGAACTTGAGCGTGAACGTGGGATTACCATTAAAGCGACTTCGGTGACCTTGTACTATACCCATCCGAATGGTCAGGAATACCAGTTAAATTTCATTGACACCCCGGGACACGTTGACTTTTCTTATGAAGTTTCACGTTCACTGGCAGCGTGTGAAGGCGCACTACTGGTGGTTGATGCTGCCCAGGGCGTAGAAGCACAATCGGTTGCCAACTGCTATACCGCGATTGAGCAAGGGCTGGAAGTTTTACCAATTCTGAACAAGATTGACCTGCCGCAAGCAGAGCCTGAACGTGTGATTCAGGAAATTGAAGATATTATTGGTATTGAAGCAACCGATGCGCCGACCTGTTCAGCCAAAACCGGTCTGGGGATTGCGAGTGTGTTAGAGCGTCTGGTCGATGTCATTCCAGCACCAACCGGTGATCGTGATGCGCCATTGCAAGCTTTAATTGTCGACTCATGGTTTGATAACTACCTGGGCGTTGTGTCTCTGGTGCGTGTGAAGCAGGGACGTGTGCGTAAAGGCGACAAGATGTTGATGAAATCAACCGGTCAAACGCACATCATTACCTCGGTGGGTATTTTCAATCCGAAACATACTGAAACCGATATTCTGGAAGCGGGCGAAGTCGGCTTCGTGATTGCCGGCATTAAAGACATTTTTGGTGCACCAGTTGGCGATACCATCACTTTGGCAACCACGCCAGAAGTGGAAGTGTTACCGGGCTTCAAGAAAGTAAAACCGCAGGTCTATGCCGGTTTGTTCCCGATTGATGCCAGCGATTTTGAACCGTTCCGTGAAGCACTGCAAAAGCTGCAAATCAATGACTCGGCGCTATTCTTCGAACCGGAAAGTTCAGATGCGCTCGGTTTTGGTTTCCGCTGTGGCTTCCTTGGTATGCTGCACATGGAAATCGTTCAGGAACGTTTAGAACGTGAATACGATCTGGACCTGATTTCTTCTGCGCCAACGGTTATTTATGAAGCCGTAATGAAAAATGGCCAGACCGTATATATTGACAGTCCATCGAAAATGCCAGACGGTTCCACCGTTGAAGACTTACGTGAACCGATTGCCGAATGTCATATTCTGGTGCCGCAAGAATACTTGGGTAACGTCATGACCTTGTGTATCGAGCGTCGTGGTGTGCAAAAAGATATGAAATTCATGAGTAATCAGGTATCCATTACCTTTGAAATTCCAATGGCCGAAGTGGTGATGGATTTCTTTGATAAATTGAAATCCTGCTCACGTGGTTTTGCATCACTAGATTACAACTTCGTGCGTTTTGAAAGTTCATCGCTGGTGAAAGTCGATGTCTTGATTAACGGTGAAAAAGTCGATGCGCTGGCAATGATCTGTCACCGTCAGGATGCCCGTCATCGTGGTATTGCACTGGTTGAAAAAATGAAAGACCTGATTCCACGTCAGATGTTTGATGTCGCAATTCAGGCGGCCATTGGGGCGCAAATTATTGCTCGTTCAACGGTAAAAGCCATGCGTAAGAACGTATTGGCCAAATGTTATGGCGGTGACGTGTCGCGTAAGAAGAAACTGCTGGCCAAGCAGAAAGAAGGTAAGAAACGTATGAAGCAAGTGGGTAGCGTTGAAATCCCACAAGAAGCGTTCTTAGCTGTATTAAAAGTCGAACGCTAATAAGATTAGAAGGATAAACGCCCATGGATTTTGATTTTAATTTGATCCTCGTTCCTGCCACGCTGTTTTTTATTGCTGTGTGGTTGCTGGATAAATTTGTCTTCAAGCAAAGACAGACCAAAGGGCGGGGCAATGAAAATTTCATTATCACATGGGCGTATGACTTCTGGCCGGTACTGGCCGTTGTGCTGGTGCTGCGTTCGTTTTTATATGAGCCGTTTAACATCCCGTCAGATTCAATGGTGCCAACCCTGGAGACCGGGGATTTTATTCTGGTAAATAAATTTGACTATGGCGTGCGTTTGCCAATCGTCAACAGCAAAATTATTGATACCGGTTCGCCAGAACGCGGTGATGTGGCGGTGTTCCGTTATCCGCCACAACCAAGCATTAGCTACATTAAGCGGATTGTGGGTTTACCGGGTGATCATATTGTTTATGATCATGGCCAATTTACCATTAACGGCGAAAAGGTGCAGAAAGTTGCACTGGAATTTAGCCGTGAAAAAGACAGCCTCGATACACCCAACTCGATTTACCATCAGGAAACTTTAGGCAAGCATACTTTTACCATGCGTGAACTGGAAGGCGTAAACGTGGCGCGTCAGGCACCCTTTATTAATTATGTCGAAAATGGTAAATATGCTTCTACAAATGGTTTATATTGGGAAGTCAAAGTTCCAGAAGGTCATTACTTCGCGTTAGGGGATAACCGCGATCAGAGTGCTGACAGCCGTTTCTGGGGTTTTGTACCTGAAGAAAACCTGACCGGCCGTGCCGTCTATATCTGGATGCACAAAGAGCCTGGTTTTAAATTGCCGTCTTTTAGCCGAAACGGCAGCATAGATTAAAATCATCCATTAGGAAAATAACAAAATGCGTCATCAACAAGGGGCATCGTATATTGCAATTCTGGTTGCAATTATTGGTTTTGCTTTTATGGCAAAAATTGCAGTTGCGGTTTGGGGACCGTATTTCGATGATCGAATGCTGGATAACCAGATTAAAGAGCAGTTGATTCATGGACCCAAAAACCTGAGTCCGCAAAAATTCATTGGGGAAATGGATAAGCGTTTAAGTATGAACAATATTCGTGATATTAAATTTGCGGATGTTGCCCAGGTCACCAATGTAGATGGTCTACAGGTGAAGAAAGACTATGAGATAAGAAAACCGTTCTTATTGAATATTGATATTGTCATGAAATTCGAGAAAAGTTTTGATCAAAGCTCAGTCCAAGCTCAATGAAACGCGTTTGGCCAGCCGCATCGGATACCAGTTTAAACAGCCGGATCTGCTCAAGCTGGCGCTGACGCATCGTTCGGTCAGTCACAAACACAACTATGAACGCCTAGAATTTCTAGGCGATTCACTTTTAGGGATGATTATTGCCAATTATCTCTACACCGCCTATCCGCAGGAAAACGAAGGGCGGCTGACCCGTATGCGCGCAACGCTGGTGCGTCAGGAAGCGCTGGGTAAAATCGCCAATGATTTAAAACTCAGTCAAAATTTAATTCTCAGTACCGGTGAATTGAAATCAGGCGGTCATCATCGCGAGTCTATACTTGCAGATGCAGTCGAGGCGATTATTGGTGCGATTTATATCGACTGTGGGGATTTAAACCTGCTACAGACGATTGTGTTAAAATGGTACGTGCCTTATCTGGATCATATTGAGCCAACCGATCAGCTCAAAGATCCGAAATCACGCCTACAAGAGTATTTACAAGCACGTAAAAAACCTCTCCCAGTTTACGAGGTTGTAGATATTCAGGGTGATGCCCCGAACCAGCATTTCAAGGTGGAATGCCGGGTCGATGCTTTACCGGTAATGAAAGGTGAAGGTTCTAGCCGCCGCTTTGCCGAGCAGGCAGTTGCCGCGGAAATTTTAAAACTCTTGGAGCAAACGTCTCAATGACAATCCATTCCGATCACAACGATGCTGATCACGAGTCGCAAAGCGACAGCCACGATTTAATCAATCAATTCTTCAGTTCACAAGGTCAGGAAATTCCATCGGATTACCGTAGCGGATTTGTGGCCATTGTGGGCCGGCCAAACGTGGGTAAATCTACCCTGATGAACCACTTGTTGGGTCAAAAACTGTCTATTACCTCGCGTAAGCCGCAAACCACCCGCCATAAAATTGTCGGGATTGATTCGCGTGAAAAATCTCAGGCGGTCTATGTCGATACCCCGGGGATGCACAAAAAAGAAGTGCGTGCCATCAACAAAATGATGAACCGTGCCGCGCACTCGGCGCTGCGTGATGTGAACCTGGTATTATTCGTCGTCGATGCACAAAAATGGACCCAGAACGATGAACTCGTACTGGAGAAATTGAAAAATGCAGACATGCCAGTCATTCTGGTGATCAATAAACTGGATACCTTCGAGAATAAAAATCAGGCGCTGCCGCTGATTCAGGAGCGCGCCAAGCTGATGAACTTCGCAGAAATTGTACCGGTATCTGCGCTGCGTGGTGCCAATCTGGAACATCTGCGTGACACCATTGAGCAATATCTGCCATTCCAGCCACCGCTATATTCATTTGATCAGGTTACCGACCGTTCCGAGCGCTTCCTGGCCTCTGAAATTATTCGTGAAAAAATCATGCGTCAGCTCGGTGAAGAGTTGCCATACGATTTAACCGTACAGATTGAATCATTTAAAACCGAAGAGCCGGCTTTAAATGAAAAAACCGGTCGTATGAAACCGGCCTGTACTTATATTGATGCCACCATCTTCGTAGACCGTCCGGGCCAAAAAGCCATTGTGATTGGTGAAAAAGGTGCTAAGCTGAAAAAAATCGGGATGGATGCCCGTGTCGATATGGAAAAAATGTTCGAACAGAAAATCATGCTCACGCTTTGGGTGAAAGTCAAAGGTGGCTGGTCAGATGATGAACGTGCATTAAAAAGCTTGGGATATAGCGATATCTAAGCCATGAAACGAGGAACTGTAATGACCAAAATTGCTGTGATTTTAGCCTGCATGTTCATGCTGCAGGGCTGTATTCATAAGGTGGTTACAGTTCCGGTTAAAGTGGCCTATAAAACCACCAAAGGCGTGGTCAAAGGCACGGCCGCTGTGGTCGGTGCAGTCATTCCCGATGGGGATGAAGAAGATGAAAGCAAAAAGAAAGATGATTAGGCTGATATCCTGCCCGCATGCGTAATGAAGTCTTGCATGGCTACCTGATCCATCATCGTAAATACCGCGAGCGTAGTCATATTGTGCATCTGTTTACCCAGGAATATGGGCGGATTGATGGTATTTTAAGACAAACCCCGCCACCACAATATCAACCGATTAGCCTGCAGGCCTCGGGTAAATCTGAACTGAAAAATTTTACCAAACTGGAAATTATCAACCAGCCCGTATTTTTCTTTGGCGATGCCTTTTTTTCCGGTTTTTATCTGAATGAAATTTTGCTGCGTCTATGTCCGCTCGAAGTAGAGATGCCCGAGACTTTTCTGCAATATGCCACCACTTTGCAGCAATTGCAGCAGCTGTCAAGCCATCCGCAGCCGAACAGCTTTTTAAGACAGATTCTGCGCCAGTTTGAGTATGTATTGCTGCAAGAGCTGGGTTATGCCATCGACTTTGAAGTGGATGCCAACCAGCAGCCGATTGGTGCAACGCAGCAGTACCAGTTTTTATTAAATGAAGGCTTTATGCCAACGGCGCAGGCTTCCCGTTCCAGTTTAAGTGGTGTGCAGATTTTGAGTATGCGTGACCATGAAAAGGGTAGGGATTTTAATCCAGAACAGTTACAATTACTGTCTAAATTATATCGGCAGATGATCAGCTCCCTGCTGGGAGATCGGCCGTTAAAAAGTCGTCAATTGTGGATACAGAACTCCCAAACACAATCGTAATTAGGAAAAGAGTATGGCTGCATTACTTGGTGTAAATATTGACCATGTTGCAACATTGCGACAAGCACGTGGCACCACTTACCCAGATCCGGTCAATGCCGCACTGATTTGTGAACAGGCCGGTGCAGAGGGTATTACCTTGCATCTGCGTGAAGATCGTCGTCATATTCAGGATGATGATGTGCGTCGTATGCGTCCATTGCTGAAAACCCGCATGAATCTGGAAATGGCGGTGACTGATGAAATGGTCGAGTTTGCTAAAGAAATCAAACCACATCATGTTTGCTTTGTCCCTGAAAAACGCCAGGAAGTCACCACAGAAGGTGGACTGGATGTGGTCGGTAATTTTGCTGCAGTCCAAGCGGCAACACAGGCTCTCTCTGTTCTGGGCTGTGATGTATCCCTGTTTATTGATGCCGACTTTGCCCAGATTGATGCTGCAGTTGCTTGTGGTGCACCGACCATTGAAATTCATACCGGTGCCTACGCCGATGCTGAAACCGCAGAGGCGCAGCAGGCCGAGCTGGAGCGTATTGTGAAAGGCGCCGAATATGCCGCGGCCAAAGGTCTGGTGGTGAATGCCGGCCATGGCCTGAATTTAGATAACGTGACGCCGATTGCTGCAATTCCGCAAATTCATGAACTGAATATTGGTCACTCGCTCATTGCCGATGCCGTGTTTGTGGGTCTGGCCCAAGCTGTACAGCAAATGAAAGCAGCGATTAAAGCTGCACGATAATTCTGAAGTTTTTGTATGTCGACAATCAATTATGATGAACTCATGAAGCCGGTGATCGGCTTCCTGGGCTGTGAAACCCCGCAAGCCTGGCTGGATGAAGCATTGAGCAATTTGGAAATCCTGATGCAGGATCATGCCAACTGCGAGAAAAAAGCCGCGGGCACGGCCATGAACCTGATGTTCCGCTATAGCTTCTTTACCGATTTGCAGGTCAAACTGGCGCAACTGGTTCGAGAAGAAATGCTGCACTATGAACAGGTGCTGGAATTCATGAACAAACGCGGACAGGAGTGGAAAGGCTTGAGCGCAGGCCGTTATGCCGGCGGCTTACGCAAAGAAATCCGTACCTATGAGCCTGAAGCGTTAATTGATGTACTGGTGATTGGTGCCTTTGTAGAAGCACGTTCCTGCGAACGTTTTTATGCCTTGGCACCGCATGTTGATGAAGAGCTGGGGCGCTACTACCGCTATTTGCTGAAATCTGAATCGCGTCATTATGAAGATTATCTGGCACTAGCATTGGACGTTGCCAAAACTGCCAAGCTAAAAAATCCGGAAGAAGATATTCAGGGCCGGATTCAGCATATTCGTGAAGTGGAAAAAAATCTGATTTTAAGCCCGGATGATACTTTCCGTTTCCATAGCGGTGTGCCGGCGCAGGCAGCTTGAAACAGTCAATATTTTTTGAGAGAAAACGGGACTTCGGTTCCGTTTTTTTATGGCTGCGAGAAGGGAATCGGGATTGATCTGCCTGTTTGAAGATAGAACTGATCTGCTGATGGACGTCTTGCTATTAGATCGCTCGGGAAGATGTCATCCTCTTTTGGCAGCCTTCAGATGTGAATCGCTGTGGGAATTAAAAAGATTGGAAGCTATAAATTTTGGCAATAAAAAAGCCCAAGTCTTAAATGCTTGGGCTTTCTTGAATTTGGCTCTCCCACCTGGGCTCGAACCAGGGACCTGCGGATTAACAGTCCGTCGCTCTACCGACTGAGCTATGGGAGAATCTGAATGCGATTATAGAGGGATTTTGGCAGGGGTCAAGCGAAAACTGTCATCTTTTTTACATTTAAAGTTTATATGCTTTTTATTTGTGCAAAATAAAATAAAACACGAAAAAATCTTGCAAAGCAAAAAATCTGTTGTTAGATTAAATCCAGAAAGTCGTTTGACCAAATGGTTAAACAGTGTGGATTTAAACCAACTTGCCAGCACAAAAATGGCTAAATCGGAGACAGCGAATGAATACGCTCAGCATCCCTGAAATTTTTGCAAACCTCAATTTTTACAAAGACAACTACCTTTCTCTTATCAGCAATCCAGAAGATTATTATACGCCTGTTGCTTCGGCCTATATCAACGTATGGCCAGTCGGGCATGTCGATCTGTATCTGGGCGATTTGCTGCAGCTGTGGTTTAGTGAAAAATGGCTGATCAATGGGCCATGTTTCCAGCTTTCAGAGCATCCGGATCATGCGATCCGCACGCCATTACAGCGCAGCCAGGATTTATACCTGTATCAGCTTGCCGGCAGTGCCTTGTCGGGTAGTAACCGCTGCCGGGTCTGGTCGGCTTCTGAACAAAAAGAACTGCGGGTGAGTCTGGATAGTGCCTTTAAATATTACTGTATTTATAAGGGTACAGACCGTCCTGACATCTCACGCAGTCAGCTCATTCAGGCGCTGAAAAAGGCCATCTAACCGTTATCTATGGTCCGCTGAATTGAGCGTTTAGAGTTAAATCAGGCCATAAAAAAACCGCGAACAGGTCGCGGTTTTTTTATTGCTCAGAAGAGATTATTGAGCAGCTTTTTCAGCTTCGATAGACGCAATCGCTTCATCAACGCCTTCGATTGAATCCGCCGCTTTCTTGATACGCGCTAACGCATCTACCAGCACTTCATCAGCTGTTGCATAAGAGATACGCATGAAACCGCCTAAACCGAATGCATCACCTGGAACCACGGCAACGCCCGTTTCTTCCAGTAACCATGCAGAGAATTCTGTGCAAGATTTTAAGCCTTTAGCACGAATCAGTGGTTTGATGTTGGCGTAAGCATAGAACGCACCATCTGCAGGTAAGCAAGAAATACCTTTGATGTCGTTCAGGCCGTTTACCACCAGGTCATGACGGCGTTTGAACGCTTCAATCATTGGTTGTAGAACGTCTTGAGGGCCGTTTAATGCAGCTTCTGCAGCCACTTGTGAAATAGACGTCGGGTTAGAGGTTGACTGAGACTGGATTTTTTTCATCGCACCGATCAGTTTAGCAGGGCCCGCTGCATAGCCGATACGCCAGCCAGTCATGGCATAGGCTTTAGACACACCATTTAACACGATAGTGCGGTCATACAGGTCTGGTGCAACAGTAGCGATGTTGTAGAACTCGTCATCCCAGCGGATTGGTTCGTACATGTCGTCAGATGCGATATACACTTCTGGGTATTTACGCAGTACTTCAGCCAGAGCTTCCAGTTCAGCTTTGGTGTAGATCATGCCTGTCGGGTTAGACGGGCTGTTCAGTACCACTAAACGGGTTTTGTCTGTGATGGCTGCTTCTAACTGAGCAGGAGTGATTTTGAAGCGTTGTTCTTCGCCACATTTTACAATCACTGGCACGCCTTCAGCGATGATGACCATATCTGGATAGCTTACCCAGAATGGCGCAGGGATGATCACTTCATCACCTTTGTTTAACAGTGCAAGTGCCAAGTTAAAGAATGATTGTTTACCACCGCAAGACACCAGAATCTGGTTGGCTTGGTAGTCAAGGTTATTGTCACGTTTTAGTTTCGCAATAATGGCTTTTTTCAGGCCTGGCGTACCGTCAACAGCGGTATATTTGGTAAAACCGTTGTTAATCGCTGCAATTGCTGCATCTTTGATGTGTTGTGGTGTATCGAAATCCGGTTCGCCTGCACCCAAGCCAATTACGTTATGACCAGCAGCTTTCAATTCAGCAGCTTTGTTTGTCACAGCAAGCGTTGGGGACGGTTTGATGGCATTTACACGATCAGAGAGACGTACGTCCACGGCAGTATTCCTTCTTATAGGGATTAAAAAATAAAAAGCACACTATCTTAGCTCAAAAATAGTCACTTCGTCGTTTAAAATCTCAACAAATTAATAAAAAATCACGAAATTTGTGCTTCTGCGCCTCAAAATAAGGCATTTTTGAGAATAAAAAGCCGGAGGCTCGCTTCTGACTGCAAAAAACCTTAAAATAGCGCTAATTTGATTTGAGTTATCGTCATGAGTAAGCAGCAGCCTACTTCAAAAAAACCTGTGGTAAAACTCCCATTCCCAATGCCATCTGCGGAAGAAAAAGCCCAGATGGATGCCTTGCATAATCAGGTTCGTCCTAAAGATGAAGGTTATGCCGACAAGCTGTTTCCACCACCACGTGGGACCCGTAAATCTATGGGTAAACGCTAAGAAAAATGCCACGTTCTGTGGCATTTTTTATGGGCACTTGATGGGTTTAATCCTGGGTTTCACGCCGGTCAAACTGGACATAATAGGCGCGTTTTTGGGTGTACATGGCCTGATCGGCGCGTTTTAGCATCTCTTCAATACTTTCCTGTGGTAGTGTGGTCGCAGACCCAATCGACAGATTCAGCATCTGATTACCATGAAACTGACTGTCAATTAACAGCAGTTCCTGCAAGCCTGCCAAACAGTTGTGCAGGGTTAATAACTGCTAATTGAAATCTACTTATTTCTATATTATTATATACAAATGAGTAGATATGTTAGTATTGGCGTTGCAGCTAAAACACTGGGTGTTTCCATCCAAACCCTAAGAAGATGGGATGAGGAAGGCACTTTAGTCGCAGATAGAACCCCAAAAAATCACAGACGTTACGATCTAAGCAAGATCACACCTGAACTTATCCATGATCTATCAATCCAGAACAGCCGAAAAACTATTGCTTATGCAAGAGTATCTAGTCACGATCAAAAGGCTGATCTTGAGCGACAAAAACAAGTTTTGGAAATGTACTGTGCCAAGCAGGGATGGACATTTGAGATTATTAGTGATTTAGGCTCAGGGATGAATTATCACAAAAAAGGCTTAAGGCTCTTTTGGATGGAATTATTAATAATGAAATTGGTCGATTGGTTTTAACCCACAAAGATCGATTATTACGTTTTGGTGCTGAATTGGTTTTTGCTTTATGTGAAGCTCGGAATGTTGAAATTGTAATTATTAATCAGGGTGAAAATTTGAGTTTTGAGGAGGAACTGGCTCAAGATGTCCTGGAAATTATTACTGTATTTTCAGCACGATTATATGGAAGCCGAAGTAAAAAGAACCAAAAGTTAATACAGGCGGTCAAAGAAGCACTATGAGTCGATTTATACGAGGGCATATCATTGAATTGATGCCCAATAATAAACAAGCAAGCCATTTTGCTCAGGCAAGTGGTGTTGCTCGTTTGTCGTATAATTGGGCTTTAAGAGAGTGGCAGCGACAATACAAGGCTGATAAGGAATATCGAGATCAGTGTGAGTATTATGATGTTGCGGTGAATGAAATGCTTCTTAATAGACCTAAAGAGAGTAAATTAAGAAAACACCTAAACACTTTTAAATTTGAAAAATATCCTTTCATGAAGAAAGTGACTAAGTGCGCACCACAGTTGGCGATTAAGCAGTTGGGTAGTGCTTTTGATAGATTTTTTAACGGCAAATCAGGATACCCCAAGCCAAGAAAAAAAGGCAAGGATGACCGTTTTTCATTATCAAATGATCAATTTAGCGTCAAGGGTCGGTCTATTAAAATCCCTAATTTGGGTTGGGTGAAAATGACTGAGAATCTGCGCTATAAGGGTAAAATTCTCTCGGCCAAAATATTTAAACAAGGTGGTAAGTGGTTTGTATCAATCGCTGTCGAACTCACCCAGATCGAAAAGCTTAAACCGAAAACAGGTTTAAGTATCGGTGTTGATTTGGGTGTCTCTAATCTTGCCACCCTTTCAAATGGTGAGGTTATTCCTTCTAACGCACCACTTAAAAGACAGCTTGCAAAACTAAGACGACTCAACAAGTCTTTTAGTCGTAAGAAAAAAGGTAGTCAGAATCGAGAAAAAGCAAAAGCCAAGCTATCTCGCCTGCACTATAAAATTGTCTGTCTACGCAAGAATAATCTTCATCAAGTCACAACGGATTTGGTAACACGTTTTGATGTGATTGCGATTGAAGATTTGAATGTTAAAGGCATGTTGAGGAATCGTAAACTCGCAAGAGCTATATCCGATATGGGTTTTTATGAGTTTAAAAGGCAGTTGATTTATAAAGCCAAACAGCATGGAAAATCGGTACTTTCGGTTGGTCGATTCTTCCCAAGTAGTAAAATGTGTTCGTGCTGTGGTGAATTAAATCAATCTCTCACACTTTCTGCGCGAGAGTGGAAGTGCTTAGTTTGCCAAACCATCCAAAATCGTGATGTTAATGCATCAATTAATATCCTGCGATATGCGGATAAAGATTTAATCACTGCATAAGTGGTGATTAAGGCGGTGAGTTACACCGTGACAGCCTATGGAATTGAGGTAATCCCTAAAGCAAATGCTTTAGGTTCTTGATGGTGAAGTAGGAATTAAACATCAAACCCACATTGAGTAGGTTTGAGTAGGTTTTAAATAACGGTTTTCTGGTTTACGCTCAGAATTTTAATTTTACGGGCACATTCAATGACACGGCTTGGATCTTCCAGTAAATAGCCACGTAAATCCTGAATGCCTTGTGCGCGCCACAGCTCAAACTGTTTTTTAATTTCACTAAAGTCTTCCAGCCACAGGGCAATCGGCGCAAGGGTAAAAACAGGCGTGTCCAGTATTGTCATAGTCTGAAGCTCGATTATTCTAGTGAATGAAAAATAGAATTATAATCAAGTTTTTTATTATGTGATAAGAATTTTATTTATTTTTATAAATGTGATTTGCATCACTGAATTAAAAAGCAGCCGGCTCAGTGGCCGGCTGCTCTGGTATTAAAAAGAGGGATTATTTTTTGGCCCGATGCGCCGGACGCGGTGGGGTAATTTCACGTTGACCATGCCAGACTTCGGCAAAATCCTGTTCATTAATACTATACAGTTCCAGTAAGGCTAGAATCACCCCGCCAAACAGCATGGAACCTTCAGAGTTGCTTTGCCATTCGAAGACCTTGCCTTTCAGGCCATATAAAATATCTTCAATTTCAAAAATCCGGTCACGGCCATTGCTGTCGGTCGGGTACATCTGGGTATTCAGCAAAATTTTAGCCAGACTTTTTTCATTGTCATTTAAAGCCAGTACTTCAATCAGCTCATCCGGATTGCTGGCAAAAATCACCGGATCACGAAAAATGGTATGCAGAAAATGCTGGTTCAGTTTCGGTAAAGATTTCTCGACAAAAGGCCGGAAGGAGGCCGGGAAAATCACATTGTGGGAAATGCCTTTAAACATCGGGGCGATTTCCTCGACTTTATAACCGGCAATACCACAGCCAATTGAAGTCAGAAAATACTTCATTTTCGGATGATTTTTGGTATAGGTTTTAAAGTCATCTATATAGTGCTGAATTTGCGACAGCGGCATTTGCTGCAAATGCTCGTTCATGGTTGGAATGGCAAAGCTTTGTCCGGCCCAGCCACGCCCTACGCCGCGCACGGCGCCAAAGTGTTGCAGGGCAGTGCGCGCTGCACCGCCGGCATGATCACCCGCCAGATTACTGCCAAAGACAAAAATCGTATCTTCAGGCAAGCTTTTAATAATACTTTCATCATGATATCGGTAAGTCATTGTCATTAAATCTATGTGATCCCTTGTGTTCATGTTGCCCGTGAAGCGGGGCAGAATCAAGTGAAAAAGCACAAGACGAGGGTGTTTTTCTGTTTCACATGAAGATTTTGCTTTGATCTGGGTATGTCTGGTGAGAGTGTGCCAAACAGCAGCGGGTGAAGGTCTTTATTTCAGTTGCACTGCGGACTAAAAACAGAACCTTGCCGATGCTGCCGGTGACAAGAAAGTGTACAAAAATTACAATCTGAAGCCAGATAATAGGCTGAATCTGTTAGACTATTTTTTTCGATCTGTATGAGTACGCTATCCGTGAGTGATCATCAACCTTTTGAATTGGTTACCCATTATCAACCTGCTGGAGATCAGCCACAGGCCATTGAAAAGCTGGTGCAGGGAATTCAAAAGGGCATGCATGATCAGTTGCTGCTGGGGGTAACCGGTTCCGGCAAGACCTATACCATGGCCAACGTGATTGCCCAGTTACAGCGGCCAACTATTGTGATGGCGCATAACAAGACTCTGGCGGCCCAGCTCTACGGCGAATTTAAAGCCTTTTTCCCGCATAACTCGGTTGAATATTTTGTCAGTTATTATGACTACTATCAGCCGGAAGCCTATGTGCCATCTTCCGATACCTTTATTGAAAAAGATGCTGCCATTAATGATCACATTGACCAGATGCGACTGTCGGCGACGCGGGCATTACTGGAACGTCGTGACTCGATTATTGTGGCATCGGTATCGGCTATTTACGGTCTGGGTGATCCGAATGCCTATATGAGCATGTTGCTGCATGTGGTGCAGGGCGACCGGATTCAACGTGAAGACATCATCCGCCGGCTGGTGGAAATGCAATATAGCCGCAATGAACTAGAGTTTTTGCGCGGGACCTACCGGATTCGCGGTGAAATTATTGATATTTTCCCGGCAGAATCGGAGCAGAATGCCATCCGGATTGAACTGTTTGATGATGAAGTCGATTCGATCCGCTGGTTTGATCCGCTGACCGGCAAAATGATCCGCAAAGTGCCACGCGTCACCATCTACCCGAAAAGCCACTATGTCACGCCTAAAGACCATCTGCAGCGCGCCATTGAAACCATTCGTGAAGAACTGAAAGAACGTTTAGGCTTTTTCCGTGCACATGACAAGCTGCTGGAAGCACAGCGCATCGAGCAGCGTACCCGTTATGATCTGGAAATGATGCAGCAGCTCGGCTATACCAACGGCATTGAAAACTATTCCCGTCATTTATCCGGTCGTCCGGCCGGTGAAGCGCCACCAACCCTGTTTGATTATGTGCCGGATGATGCCTTGCTGATTATTGATGAGTCGCATGTTACCGTGCCACAAATTGGCGCCATGTATAAAGGTGACCGTTCGCGTAAGGAAAACCTGGTCAATTATGGTTTCCGTTTGCCAAGTGCGTTGGATAACCGGCCAATGAAATTTGAAGAATGGGAACGGATTATTCCAAGCACTATTTATGTCAGTGCCACACCGGCGCAGTATGAACTGGAAAAAGCTGAACAGATTGTCGAGCAGGTGGTGCGTCCAACCGGTCTGATTGACCCGGAAATTGAAATCCGTCCGGTGCTGACCCAGGTCGATGATGTCCTGTCGGAAATTAACCTGCGTAAAGATAAAAACGAGCGGGTTCTGGTCACGACCTTAACCAAGCGCATGGCCGAAGATTTAAGTTCCTATTTAAAAGAATACGGCATTAAAGTGGCCTATCTGCATTCCGATATTGATACGGTCGAGCGGGTCAAGATTATTCATGAGCTGCGTACCGGGATTTATGATGTGCTGGTGGGGATTAACCTGCTGCGTGAAGGTCTGGATATGCCAGAAGTCTCGCTGGTGGCGATTCTGGATGCCGACAAGGAAGGCTTCCTGCGTTCCGAACGTTCGCTGATTCAGACTATTGGTCGTGCTGCGCGGAATATTGCCGGTAAGGCGATTTTATATGCTGACCGGATAACCGATTCCATGCAAAAAGCCATTGATGAAACTGAACGTCGCCGAGCCAAGCAAATTGAATTTAACCAGCTACATGGTATTACTCCGCGCAGTGCTGTGCGTCAGGTCATTAAAGAAATTGATACCGGCGAGGTGCTGGAAGAAGATGTAATTGATGAGCAGATGGCAGCACAAACCTTGGCATTAACCGCGGATGAACGGCATATCGTGTCGGACCCGAAACTGTTTGCCAAGCATGTGGCCAAGCTGGAAAAAGAGATGCTCAAAGCCTCAAAAGAATTGCAGTTTGAACAAGCCGCACGTCTGCGTGATGAAATTATTCGTTTGAAGGCACAAATGCTGCAGTAAAGAAAAGTGTGGGAACTGTTAAAAAACTCCTTACATAACACAACAGTAAATACCTGAATTTACCGTTAATTTAGCCAAGTATGCTGAGAACTCCAGAACAATATTGAAGGTATAAGGTGACCTGATGAAAACGAATAATCTCCCTAAAGCGAGTTATAAATTGGCAAAAATTGCCGTAGGCGGGGCAGTGCTGGTCGGTTTAGGGCTGGCCACCATGGCTTATGCCCAGAAAGAGCCACTACCCACCGTTGAAAAAGTGGAATTGGATCGTTACCTAGGGGTCTGGTATGAGGTGGCACGTAAACCGATGTCCTTCCAGAATAAATGTGATCGGGATGTCACGGCGACCTATACCTTAAATGAAAATGGCAATATCAAGGTCGATAATCGCTGTATCACCAAAAATGGCGAACAAACCATCTCTATTGGTGAAGCCTTTGTACAAAATGCGCCGTTTAATACCAAACTGAAAGTCAGCTTCCTGCCAGAATTTATCCGCTGGATGCCAATTGGTCGCGGTGATTACTGGGTGCTAAAACTGGATGAAGAGTATCAGACTGTGCTGGTCGGTGAGCCACATCGTAAATATATGTGGGTGTTGTCGCGTACCCCGCAGGCCAATCCGGAAGTGATCAATGAATATCTCGAGTATGCCAAATCTTTAGGCTATAACCTGGATGATATTATTCACACCAAACAGACAGCCCGTTAAAGCAATCTCCTACTAAAAATACACCATGCTCCGGCATGGTTTTTTATTTTTCGGTCAATAATTCATGCACGAACAGAGTTTTCCGGAGATGAACTGAGTATAATCAGCGCTCGGCAAAGATCAGGAGTGAAAGATGTATAAAGGCGTTGCTTTGTCTGTATTGGCATCCATCACTTTTGGTGTGCTGTATTTCTATACCCAGTTTCTGCAACCTTTAGACAGTGAAGAAACTTTTGCCTGGCGCATGCTGTCCACCTTGCCTTTTATCACCCTGTTTATGTGGTGGAGTGGTGATTTAAAGCATGTGGCCGAGATTTTCAGGCGGGTGCTACAACAGCCGCTTTTATTGCTGTGGCTGCTGATCAGTTCGTTCTTATGTACCACGCAACTGTGGCTGTTTTTATGGGGGCCAATTAACGGCCGTGGTCTGGAAGTGTCGCTCGGTTATTTCCTGTTGCCACTGGTGATGGTGCTGGTTGGCTGTGTGCTGTATAAGGAAAAACTGTCCAGCTGGCAAATGCTGGCGGTGGCGCTAGCCGTACTGGGCGTCGGACATGAAATCTGGCGCATTGGCAGTGTGGCCTGGGAAACTGTGTATGTGGCGCTGGCTTATCCTTTGTATTTCTTTTTACGCCGTCAGTTTAAAACCGACAATTTAGGCGGTTTCTGGTGGGATCTGTTCCTGATTTTACCAGTCGCGTTTTATCTGGGCTTTGTCTATAGCGACAGCATGGCATTGCTGTTGAATTACTCGCATCTGATCTGGGCTGTGCTGGGACTGGGCTTTTTAAGTGCCTTAGGTTTGGGCAGTTATATTCTGGCCAGCCGTTATTTGCCTTTTGTGATTTTTGGTTTGCTTAGCTATCTGGAACCGGTGTTGCTGGCTTTCGCCTCGATGATGCTGGGCGAGCGTGTTGAAGCCGATGAATGGCTGACCTATATTCCAATCTGGCTGGCGGTATTGCTGCTGGTGATTGAAGGTGTACTGCATGTACTGAAACAGAAACGGCAGGAACGGGCCTTGCAAAAAAATGTCCAGAACTATCAGGACCGGCTGGAATAGCAAAAAAATATTGTTATCAGTCGGTAAAACTTGTCTGATAAAGCAACAAACAGATAACTTGCTCTTTTTTATATGAAAAATAGCGGTTTTTAAAGATTTAGGAGCGAAATCATAAAAATAATTACAACTATTTTGCAAATTTATACTGAATATATAGCAAAATAGAGCGGTCTTAGACAGCTTTTGATTCAATCTTGCCGCCAATTCCATTACAATTGTCGGGTTTTGAATTTTATGCCTAGATATACAATTAATTAGAGGACGTATCTGTGAGCAAAGAGACTATCATCGCCCTACACGCAGAGCACCAAGGTCGCTGGAAAAACCGTGAAGAAATCGCGGAACAAATGATCGCTTTGATCGGTAAGCTGTACCGTGAGAAAAATATTGTTGTTTCAGTATTTGGACGTTCTTTAGTTAACCGTTCAGTGATTCAGATTTTAAAAGCACACCGTTTCACGCGTATGATGGACGTTGAGCTTTCAGTTGTACACACTTTCCCGATTCTTGAAGCATTAGCAAAAGTTGAAAACATTGGTACTGCTGAAATCGACCTGGGTAAACTTGCGGTTGCCTTTAAAGAGCAAGGCGGCGATGCAGATGCATTTGTAGCAGCTGCAGTCAAAGCGGTTGAAGGTCGTCCAACTTCTGTAGAAGGCCGTGATGTTGTACTTTACGGTTTCGGTCGTATTGGTCGTATCCTGGCACGTTTAATGATTGGTCAGTCTGGTCTTGGCCGTGGCTTGAACTTAAAAGCCATCGTAGTGCGTAAATCTGCAGATGGTGATTTGGAAAAACGTGCGTCTTTATTACGTCGTGACTCGATCCATGGTCCATTCTCTGGCACCATTTCTGTTGATGAAGAAAACGAAGCAATTATTGCGAACGGTCAGTTCATTAAAGTGATCTATGCATCTAACCCGTCTGAAGTAGATTACACTGCATACGGTATTAACAATGCACTGGTAATCGACAACACCGGTAAATGGCGTGATGCTGACGGTCTGGCTCAGCACCTGCAATGCCCAGGCGCAGCACGTGTCATTCTGACTGCACCTGGTAAAGGTGACATGAAGAACGTTGTTTATGGTGTAAACCAGGGCGACATTCTTGATGAAGATGCCATCATCTCTGCAGCAAGCTGTACTACAAACGCAATCACGCCAACCTTGAAAGTGTTAGACGACAAATACAAGGTGCTTAACGGTCACGTTGAAACAGTTCACTCGTTCACTAACGACCAGAACCTGATCGACAACTACCACAAAGCTGACCGTCGTGGCCGTGCTGCTACATTGAACATGGTAATTACTGAAACTGGCGCAGCGAAAGCAGTTGCGAAAGCACTTCCAGCGCTGAAAGGCAAGTTAACCGGTAACTCTGTACGTGTTCCAACACCAAACGTATCACTGGCGATTCTGAACCTGACGCTTGAGAAAGAAGTTGAGCGTGACGAAGTGAACGAATACATCCGTCAAATCTCAATCAGCTCGAACCTGCAAGGTCAGATCGGTTATACCAACTCGACTGAAGTGGTATCTTCTGACTTCATCGGTTCACGTACTGCAGGTGTATTCGACGCGCAAGCAACCATCACTTCAGGTAACCGTTTAACGGCTTATGTATGGTACGACAACGAAGTTGGCTATAGCTGCCAGGTACTGCGTATCGCTGAACAGATGGGTGGCGTAAGCTATCCAAAAGTTCCTGCTGAAACAAATGCTTATAATTTGTAGTGCAGATCAGAAAGAGCCTCATTTGAGGCTCTTTTTTTATCTTCCATTAAAATAATAAGCAAAGATGCTATACAAAAAATTGCAAACCGTATCACGGTTTTTGGGCACAATTTCTGTCGAGAAAAACAAAAATGACAGATAGGATAAACCGTTGCCAAACAGATTGATGCTCCGCGGCATAATCTTGATGGTGCTGGCAGCCATGGTAGGTGTAGCAATTGCCTTATGGATTTTTCGGCATTTTCAGATTTATATTCCGCTCGAAAACCAGCAGGTCAATATTGATTTGCAGGAAGCACTCCAAGCCGAAGTTAAAATTCATGATGCACTGGATGTCGATGTCAGTGGCCGGGTCAATGCGGTTATTCCCATTCAGGAAAATCTGGATATTCCGCTGACCCAAACCTTAAATCCACGGGTGTATTTTGATACGCATGTCCCAATTCGTACCACCATTCCGGTGCGGGAAACCCTAAAAATTAACCAGCCCTTGGCGGTTGATACCCAGGTCAAAGTCAGGTTAATGGGTAAAGACATCAGTTTGCCGCTCAAAGGCACCATTCCCATTGTGCTGGATGTCCCCATTTATATGGATGTGCCGCTGGCGCAAAAAGTCCATTTAAAATTTAATGCGCCGGTGAAAACGGTATTAAAAGAAAACCTGAATATTCCTTTAAACAGTATCCGTCTGGCGACGGCCGAAACGGCGCAGCCACAGACTACTGTACAAATGGTCGAGTAGAGGAGCGTGTAGATGTTTTCTTCACTTCGCCATCAGCTTGTGTTGGGCTTGATTGTGGCTGCGCTGATCGCACTTCTGTTCTGGCTGTATTTAAATATTCAGGCCTCGATGTATGTCAATGCCCAAAAAGCGCGGTTGTTGTTACCGGAAGATTTACCTACTCATATTGAGGTCGGCAATTATTTACAGGCCCATACCCAAGGCCATTTAGATACTGAAATTCAGCTGGATCAGCAGGTGCAATTGCCTTTGGAAGGTAAATATCCGGCCAATCTGCAATTTGTGGTCACCACACCGATTGATGTAAAAGTGGACTATAAAACCCATATTCAAATTGATCAGCTGATGCCGCTACAGACCAGCACCGATTTAATCTATCAGAATCCGTTATTGCCCAAACTGCCGTTACAGCTGGATATTCCAATTAAAATGAGTGTGCCGTTTCATTTGCAGCGCACCTATCGGCTGCCAGTGAAGATTTTATTTAATGGCCCGGTCGGTCTGGAACTTCATGAGCTGTTAAAGGTCCGCTTGCTGCATCAATTTGCGCCGCAATTAAATCTGAATGATCCAATGACCTTGCAGAAAGTTTCCGGTTTTAATGCCACGATGCGTAATGTTGAACGACGCACACAAGCCAATCTGGATATGAAAATGGATCTGAAACTGAGCCAGATCCATCCATAAACTGAAGCTGACTTTAGATCAGTTTTTGTAAAATGCTTGTGATATTTGCCGTTGGACGTCCCAGTAATGTTTGCAAATCCTGGCTTTGGCTATACATGACGCCATCTTGGGTTTGAGCATCGACATCCGCCAAGAAACTGGCAAAACCCTTGTCTAAGCCCACCTGTAGCAACAGTTGCTCAAAGGCTTCAGGGCTTAAGTTATTGTACTGCACTGGTTGTTGACTCACCTCGGAGATGGCTTGAGCAAGATCAGCCTTGGTAAAGCTTTGGCTTGATGCCAACTCATAGGTTTTATTCAGATGGGTATCCGTGAGTAATACACGTGCAATTGCTTCAGCATATTCGTCACGAGACGCGGCACTAATTTGACCATCCCCACTTGCACCATATATTGCGCCATGTTGGATCTCTTGGGTTAACGCACCCAAATAGTTCTCGATATACCAGTTGTTGCGAAGCAGGGTATAGCTCAATCCACTTTCTTGAATCAATTTTTCAGTTTCACGATGTTCCTGTGCCAAGCCTAAACTGGAGTGATCTGCATTTAACAAACTGGTATAGGCAATATAGGGAACTTGACTCGCCTGGGCGGCTTCAATTACAGCTTGGTGTTGTGCAGTACGACGACCAATTTCATTGGCTGAAATTAAAAGTAACTTATCTACGCCCAATAATGCGGTACTTAAACTGTCAGCTTTGTCGTAGTCGAAATGGCGGATTTCGATGCCTTGCGGTAATTGTGCCTGGGCTTTTTCAATATTACGGACCAACGCAATAAGGTGATGTTCTGAACTTAAATTTAGAAGATGGTGGATCACCAATTGACCCAACTGACCAGTTGCACCTGTAATCGCAATATTCATATCTAACTCCAATATTGTTTGAAAAATAATCTTGATGGTTAAATACTAATCTGTTAACTTACTAAATGTAAGTACATACCAAAAAGTAAGCTTATTACCCACAGGAAAGATTTTTATGTCAGCTTATGAAACCAGTAAATTGCTTGGTCAAGTTTTATCCATAGATTGTCCATCGCGTGAAATTTTGGAACACTTAACCAATAAATGGTCGGTATTGGTTCTGCGCTGTTTAAGTGATGGTGTACATCGTTTTAGCGAGTTAAAGCAGCGTATTGAAGGGGTGAGCGAGAAAATGTTAGCGCAGACTTTAAAAATGCTGGAACAAGATGGTTTTATATTAAGAACGGTTTATCCCGTTGTGCCACCAAAAGTAGAATATCAGCTGACGATTTTGGGTTCGCAAGCGTCTGAAAAGTTAAATTACTTGATTGGATGGGTAGAGCGTAGTTTGCCTGAGATTTTAGAGAATAAAGCGCGTGTTTCAAAATAGATATTAAGTTGCTTGTGGGGAAGCAATAATGAAACCATCTGGTCGCGTCGCTTTTAGTGGTCTATGTCATTATTTTGACTTTTATTTCATAGATGAATTTTATAACTTAAGCGCAAATATATTGGGTTCATTTTCTATTTCTGGAAGAGGCGACTGGAGATCAAAGATTCAAGGAGAGGATTAAGCAATTTAATCATAAAAGCTTAGGATTATATTCAAGCTATTCGCGGAGGTTAACGTCGAAAAATATCGAGTTTATTGATTATCGAGTATCTAGGCTTGGAAAAGAAATGGGTCATACTTTTATCGCGTTAGGTCAGAAGTTAATGCGCTATGCAATTGATCAACAATAATAAAAAGAAATATTTTTATAAGCTAGTTTAAACTTCTCATTCAGCATAACAGCCCCTCATCCTAGCCTTCTCCCAAAGGGAGAAGGAACTTGCAGGATTTATCTTATGAATGAGTCATGAGCAGTGATGAATCAAAATATTTTAAGCCTGTTTCATCTTTTTAAAATCAAAACGGTCAATCACTAAAATACCAAGCGCAAAGACTAGTCCAAGTGCCACACAGCCAATCCATTCAAAATGTTCCCAGGCATACACCGCACCGAGTGAACCAATGGCTGCCCCTGAAAAGTAAATGGTCATATATACCGCATTAATTCTTGAACGCGCTTTAATATCAATCCGATAGACCAGGTTCTGGTTTAATACGTGAAATGCGGTCAGGCCAAAATAGCTCATCAGTACCCCAATCGCGTAGACCACAATATTCTGCTGGGCAAAAAACAGCGGAATACAGGACAACAGCATCAGGGAAATACATAGCGTCGCAACCAGATTTTCCTTGCCTTGTCCCACGGTTTTCCCCGACCAGCTGGCCGAATAAATCCCGATCACGCCAAGTAAGCCAAACAGGCCAATTTCAAAATCACTAAAATGATAAGGCGCGCTGCCCAAGACAAAGGTCATTGAGGTAAAGACCATCGACAAAATACCGAAGCCCAAGGCGCCGGCACAGGCACGGCGAATTAAATGCGGATGATGCTGCGCCAGTTTAAATAAGGAACGGTAAATTCCCATCACCGTTAAACCGGATTGTGGCTCGGTATTCGGCAGTTTGTGCCACATCAGCAGGGCAAAGCCCAAGGTCAGCATTCCGCTAGATAAATACACACCTTCCCATGACCAGTAAGTCGATACAAAACCGGCAAAGGTGCGCGACAGAATAATCCCCATTACCAGACCACTCATCAGTTTACCCACAATGGCAGCACTCGATTCCGGCGGACTAATGGTCGAGGCAAACGGAATTAACACCTGCGCAGAAATCGCACCAAAAGTGGCACATAAGGTAAAGAAATACAGTCCAGACAGGCTGCTGCTCAAAGACAGCAGGATTTGTGAAATTGCCGCGAAGACCATCAGACTAACAATTAGCTTGCGTTTATTGAGTAAATCACCCAGTGGCACCAATAGCATAAGTCCTAAACCATAACCAATTTGCGCGACTACTACAGCAAAGCCGGCTTGACTGGTGCTAATGCCCAGACTTTTTTCAATTGAATAAATGAGTGGCTGGTTAAAATAGGCAGAACCGGCACAGAGGCCACAGGCCAGCGCCATCAGTAATACAAATTGAGGGGACAGCACTGGCGTGGCGGTTGGGGAGGACATAACAATTTCTCAAGTCAGCGAGTAGCACACTATAGGTGTTGTGGACTGAAAATAGAAATAAGAAAAAACAATCATTTGATTGCTGAATATCATGCTTGGAAAAAAATAAGCGCTGTCCGGTTTTAGCTAGATTGCGCTTTTTAGATGGCGACACACAAATTGTAAAAAGAATTGTGAGCACAATAGATTTGCTGCATAAATTATTCGAGAAATCCTTTAAAATATGGCAGAATAGGCGGTTTTAAAGTTTTTAGAGGATTGGCAAGATGCGCTTTGTTGATGAAGCAGTCATTACCGTAGAGGCTGGCGACGGTGGCAATGGCGTAGCCAGTTTTCGCCGTGAAAAATTCGTACCATTTGGTGGTCCAGATGGTGGTGATGGTGGTCGTGGCGGTAGCATTTATATTCAGGCCGATGACGACACCAGTACACTCGTAGATTATCGTTATACCCGTAAATTCCGTGCTGAGCGCGGTAAAAATGGTGCAGGCGCAAACTGTGCTGGCCGTGGTGGTGAATCTGTGGTGCTGAAAGTACCGGTAGGCACCACGATTGTAGATACAGATTCTGGTGACATTATTGCTGACTTGGTCGAAGACGGTCAGAAAGTACTGGTTGCCCAGGGCGGTGATGGTGGTTTGGGGAATACTCACTTCAAATCATCGACTAACCGTACCCCGCGTAAATTTACCACAGGTGTGAAAGGTGAATTCCGCGAAATCCGTTTAGAGCTGAAAGTGCTGGCAGATGTTGGCTTACTGGGTATGCCAAACGCCGGTAAATCAACCTTTATTCGTGCAGTATCGGCAGCAAAACCAAAAGTTGCAGACTATCCGTTTACCACCATGGTGCCAAACCTGGGTGTGGTCGATGCCGATCGTCATCGTTCTTTTGTGATGGCCGATATTCCAGGTCTGATTGAAGGTGCGGCAGAAGGGGCCGGTTTAGGGATTCGCTTCCTGAAACACCTGGCGCGTACCCGTATTCTGCTTCACATTGTCGATGTACAGCCAATTGATGGTTCAGATCCGGCACACAATGCCCGTGCCATTTTGAACGAGCTGGAAAAATTCTCGCCAACGCTGGCCAAATTGCCAGTAGTCTTGGTGCTGAACAAGCTCGACCAATTACCGGAAGATTCACGCGAAGAATGGTGTAAACATATTCTGGAAGAACTGCAATGGGATGGTCCGGTATTCCAGACCTCGGGCCTAATGTCTGAAGGTACCAAAGAAGTGGTGTACTACCTGATGGATCAGATTGAACAGCAACGCGAACGCGAAGTTGAAGATCCAGACTATGCAGCAGAAATGAAAGCCTTCCGTGATCAGCTTGAAGCTGAAACACGCGAGCAAACCATCGCCGCTAAAGAAGCTTATCGTGAAATGCGTCGTCAGCAACGTCTGGCGGGTCAGGGCGATGACTTCGATGATGACGATGAAGATGATGGCGAAATGGAAGTATATTACGTACGTTAAGCTCTTGATGAAGAGTAACTGAGGACAAGATGATAGAAGTGGTAGATGGGCAACGTCAGCTCCAGGGTTGTAAACGAATCGTTGTTAAAATCGGATCATCTTTACTCACAGCAAACGGGAAAGGCTTAGATCTGGATGCAATTTCGCATTGGGCGAATCAGATTGCAGATCTGCATAATGCAGGACACGAGATTATTCTGGTGTCCTCCGGTGCTGTGGCTGAAGGCATGGTTCGAATGAAACTAGAGAATCGACCCACTGATCTACCCAGTCTTCAGGCTTGTGCGGCCATTGGTCAAATGGGCCTGGTACAAACCTGGTCCAGCGTGCTGGAAAAACACGACATTAAAACTGCGCAAGTGTTATTAACTCATGATGACCTGGCAGATCGTCGCCGTTATCTCAATTCATGTGATGCCTTGCAGCACCTGATTGACTGGCGCGTGATTCCGGTGATTAATGAAAATGACACGGTTTCCACTGATGAAATCCGTTTTGGTGATAACGATACCCTGGCAGCTATGGTGGCCGGACAGGTACATGCGGATCTGTTGATTATTCTGACCGATCAGCAAGGCATGTTTGATTCTGATCCGCGCTCTAATCCAGATGCCAAACTGTTCCATACCGTACGTGCTTTAGATGAAAGCCTGTTCGATATGGCCGGTGGCGGTGGCAAGTTTGGTCGTGGCGGTATGCTGACCAAAGTCCGTGCTGCGCGTTTAGCGGCCAAATCGGGCTGTCCAACCTTAATTGCCAGCGGTGAAAGTGATAATGTACTGGCCCGTCTGATGGATGGCGAAATGCTCGGTACGCTGTTTATTACCGACAATGATCGTATCACCGCACATCAGCAATGGCTAGCGGCGCATCTGCAAACCGCAGGCCGTCTGGTATTGGATGAAGGTGCGGTAAAAGCCATCAAGGAAAATCATCGTAGCCTGTTACCGGTGGGTGTACGCGCCGTGGAAGGGCATTTCGAGCGTGGTGATGTAGTGGAATGTGTCGATCGTCAAGGCCATCGGGTGGCTGTCGGGCGGGTGAACTTTAGCTCGCGTTCAGCAGACATTATTAAAGGTCTGGCCTCGGACAAAGTGCATCAGGTGTTAGGTGAAGCACGTTCGCTGGAAATGATCCATCGCAATCATATGGCGATTTATTAATTTTTCGTATATAAAAAAAGACAGTCCTTCGGGGCTGTTTTTTTTATTGTAAAAGAGTGAGATAGATGTCAAAAGAAGAAAGATTAAATTCATTTAGTATCGAAAATATGCGCATCTTTGCATGTGGATCAGCGTTATTGAGTTTAATTTTTATCTTCATTACAGATTATACCTATGCTTTATGTTTGGGGCTTGGTTCGGTATTTCTATTTTTATTCGCGAACTTCAGAAAAAGTTTTAGTGCTGAATTACCACGATCTTTCGTTTGGTTGAGCTTTATTGTTATTATTATCGTTTCAGTAATGGTGGGTTCTAAAGTAGGCAGTTATATAAACAAATCAGCGATGCAGCAAAAAATGTGCGGGCAGGTAGAAAACATATATATTCCTACACGTAAAGGCATTGAAACATTTGATTTAGTGAACCATAAGCAGCATGTGAAAAAACTACCTTATTATCGTTATAAAGATCAGATTCAAGAAGCAAATCATCAAATTTGTATCATCTACTCGCATGCAGAACATTGGGATCAGCATCCTTATATTCATACTTTAAGTGCAAATAAAAAATCCCGTGTATAAACGGGATTTTTTGATTTCTATTTATCGAATCCATTTTTTACGAATCAATACGCCAAATAACTGGTGATGTATCCATAAAATTCCATCCATTAATTTTTCTGAATATTTCCACCATAAAAGCAAACCTATCAAATTGACTATTAAAACAACCAATAATGCACCGAGCATATCAATTGGGAAGTGTACACCGACATACACCCGTGATCATGCCACTAAAATGGCAATCCAAATTAAGACTTTTCCAAATGCACGTTGTGGTGAAAAATAATAGGAAAAAGCAATACCACTAAAAATACTCATGTGATTACTTGGGAATCAGCCCGTTGGTGAATGTTCCATCAGCGTATTTCATAGATATAACTCAAGGCAATGTCTCAGAAAAGCTGTATTTAAAGTACGGTTTTCAGCCAGCTGGCACGATTCCTCAGTTTGCTTTAAGTCATACGGGTGAGTTAGCAGCCACCCAACTGTTTTATAAGTTGATTTAAACAACATTCGGCAGATGAGGGCTACCGAATATTGCACAATCAGTTATCGTTATTTCATCTGAATAGCACCATTTACCACGACTGTAATGCTTGATTCACCGGCTTGTAGTTCTTGTTCTGGTACAGCGACATCGGCAGAAGATGCTGCTTTTAGCATTGCCATACGTGGGATCGGTTGGCTGCTATATTGGTTGGTATTGATGTTTAAATTAACCACCTGATAATTGGCTTTATTCCATGCTTGAGTCAAAGTTTTTGCCCGTTGTTGGAAGCTTTTGGAAGCTTCAATCATCAGTTCATTTTCAACATTGGTACGTTTTTCATTGGAAATAGAAAAGTTCAAGGATTGGGTCTGGAAGTGCTGTTGTAATTCAGCAATTAATTGAGATGTCGCTTTAAAATCTTTTGATTCTAGACGAATCTGGGCACGACCACGCCATTCTTTCAATTTACGGTTGTCATTGTCATAAATAGGGTAAGTACTTTGTGCCCCAGTCTCGATTTTCACAGTTGGATATTTGCGTGCTGTGGCAATTGCTTGATTCATCAGCTGGTTAATTTGAGTGGCTAGTTCAGCCGGCTGTTTGTTGGATTTTTCAATATAAAGCACAGCATGCATTTCATCATTTGAGATTTCACGGCTAGCCTCTGCTGAAAGATTAACAACATTATAATTCATGGATTCGGCAGGAGCTGCAAATGCGCCTGTGGCGAGGGTGCTGGCAAGGATCAAACTGGTAAGTGCTAAGAGACGCATGAAATTGTCCTGTTTTTCTTAAAATTGGCCATCTAAGCCGTTGTTAAAATATTAAATCTCAATTGTGATCTTTTTACGAAATATTTGTGGTAAGAGTGTTAAGTTTTCGATTATTTTTTCTGTAGTTTTAAAGTTTAATTATTTTAAAAATTATATATTTATTAATGCATTATTAAAGTAATTGCAAACTTTTCTGAAAGGCTACAAAAAAGTATAAAAGAAGCTGCTTTTCTTTCCTTTGTCACACGTTAAGATGATAATTTAGAGCTTAGACAGGCATGATATTTTTTTTCGATAAATTTTCAGGTAAATTGAGTTGAAAGTTATTTATTTTCCTGAAAAAAACTGTATCATCCGCCTCTCCTAGTTACTGAATAGAAAATTGTCTAACTAGATTATATAAAGCACCGAGTCAAAGGACCACAAGTCACCCGACTTATTTCTTCAACCCATATCAGAGATGGTAATTCGATATGAGCGTTACTTCTGTAAACCCTGCCACCAATTCCACAAACGAATACTACTTGACTCGCCAAAGTCAGATGGAATCGAATGTGCGTAGTTATCCTCGTAAATTACCGTTAGCGATAGCGAAGGCACAAGGTTGCTGGGTTACCGATGTTGAGGGTACGACGTACCTAGATTGTTTAGCTGGGGCAGGTACATTGGCTTTGGGCCATAATCATCCTGCGGTGATTCAAAGTATTCAAGACACCATCGCGAGTGGTCTTCCTTTACATACTTTAGATTTAACTACACCTTTAAAAGATGCATTTACTGAAGCGCTTCTTGCTTACCTGCCAGGTGGTAAAGAAGAGTATTGCTTGCAGTTCTGTGGTCCATCTGGTGCAGATGCAACAGAAGCAGCAATCAAGCTTGCAAAAACATTTACCGGCCGTAGCTCTGTAATCAGCTTCTCAGGTGGCTACCACGGTATGACTCACGGTTCGCTGGCAATGACAGGTAACCTGTCTGCCAAAAATGCCGTAAACGGTTTAATGCCGGGCGTACAATTTATGCCGTATCCACATGAATACCGTTGCCCGTTGGGTCTTGGCGGTGAAGCAGGTGTGGATGCACTAACTTACTATTTCGAAAACTTCATTGAAGATGTGGAAAGCGGTGTTACTAAACCGGCTGCTGTAATTCTTGAAGCAATTCAGGGTGAAGGCGGTGTGGTTACTGCGCCTACCAAATGGCTGAAAAAAATCCGTGAAGTGACTGAAAAACACAACATCGTGTTGATTCTTGACGAAGTTCAAGCAGGCTTTGCGCGTTCAGGCAAAATGTTTGCTTATGAACATGCAGGTATTGAACCAGACGTAGTGGTTATGTCGAAAGCGGTTGGTGGTAGCTTGCCACTGGCAGTGTTAGGGATTAAACGTAAGTTTGATGCTTGGCAACCAGCAGGTCATACCGGTACTTTCCGTGGTAACCAGCTGGCAATGGGTACTGGTCTGGCGACCATCAACACCATTAAAGAACAAAACCTGGCGCAAAATGCGCAAGAGCGTGGCGACTTCCTGCAAGCTGAACTGAAAAAACTGGCAGTTGAATTCCCATGTATCGGTAACGTACGTGGCCGCGGTTTAATGATTGGTGTTGAAATTGTAGATGAGCGTCAGGAAAAAGACCGTTTAGGTGCTTATCCTGCAGATTCACAACTGGCTGCTGCAATTCAGGCTGCATGTTTTGACAACAAACTGTTGTTAGAAAAAGGTGGTCGTGGCGGTACGGTAATCCGTTTACTTTGCCCGCTGATCATTAATCAGGAAGAGTGTGTAGAAGTGATTGCCCGCTTCAAGAAAGCTGTGGCTGAAGCACTGAAAGCAGTACGAGGCGCATAATACATGGTAGATTTTGCAGAACATCGTAAAGCCTTACTCTGCAATGATGCTCAATCTATTGCTGACTATGAGTCAGCAATGGACCAAGCGACAAAAGCTGTCGCAGCATGGTTGCAAAACGATAAAATGTACACCGGTGGTAGCATTAAAGAGCTACGCAGTGCCATTTCATTCAATCCATCGAAAGAAGGTCTGGGTGTACAGAAATCTTTAGAGCGCATGGTCGAGCTGTTCCTGAACAAGAGCTTGAAAGTTCACCATCCGCATTCACTGGCGCATTTGCACTGTCCAACCATGGTGGCCAGCCAGATCGCAGAAGTGTTAATTAACGCCACTAACCAGTCCATGGACTCATGGGATCAAAGCCCGGCCGGTTCATTAATGGAAGTGCAGTTAATCGACTGGTTACGCCAAAAAGTCGGTTACGGTTCAGGTCAGGCCGGTGTATTCACTTCAGGTGGTACGCAGTCTAACCTGATGGGTGTACTGCTGGCGCGTGATGCCTGCATCGCGAAAAACTGGAAAGATGAAAACGGCAAGCCGTGGTCAGTGCAGCGTGATGGTGTACCGGCGGATGCAATGCGTAATGTCAAAGTTATCTGTTCTGAAAACGCACACTTCTCTGTGCAAAAGAACATGGCGATGATGGGCATGGGCTTCCAGTCTGTGGTGACCGTTCCTGTGAATGACAATGCACAGATGGATGTGGTTGCACTTGAGAAAACCATGGCACACCTTCAGTCTGAAGGCAAAATTGTGGCATGTGTGGTGGCAACTGCAGGTACAACCGATGCGGGCGCGATTGATCCATTAAAAGAAATTCGTGAAATCACCAACAAATATGGCGCGTGGATGCACATTGACGCGGCGTGGGGTGGTGCACTGATTCTGTCGAATGACTATCGTTCTATGCTCGATGGCATCGAATTGTCGGATTCTGTGACGCTTGATTTCCACAAGCATTATTTCCAGACCATTTCATGTGGTGCGTTCTTGTTAAAAGACGAAGCCAACTACCGTTTCATGCATTATGAAGCTGAGTACTTGAACTCTGCTTATGATGAAGAGCACGGCGTACCAAACCTGGTATCGAAGTCACTGCAAACCACGCGTCGTTTTGATGCCTTGAAATTGTGGATGACAGTTGAAGCCTTGGGCGAAGAGCTTTATGGTTCAATGATCGATCATGGTGTGGATTTAACCCGTGATGTTGCTGCTTATATTAGAGCAACAGATGGTCTTGAGCTGCTGGTAGAGCCGCAATTTGCATCGGTATTGTTCCGTGTGGTGCCTGAAGGCTATCCGGCTGAATTTGTCGATGCCTTGAACCAGAACGTCGCAGATGAACTGTTTGCGCGTGGTGAAGCCAATATTGGTGTAACCAAAGTGGGTCAGGTTCAGTCATTGAAAATGACCACGTTAAGCCCGGTTGCAACACTAGACAACGTGAAAAACCTGCTGGCACTTGTACTGGCAGAAGCAGAGCGTATTAAAGCTTCAATTGCAGATGGTACTTACACACCACCAATCGCTTAATCGCATGCTGCAAAGAAAGAGAGGCCTACAAGGCCTCTTTTTTTATCTCGGGTCATTGAATTGAAAAAAATGAAGATGAATGTCATGTATCTGTTAACAAGCCAAACGGGCCAAAAGAAGGGGATAGAAATGAATAAAGTGGCTGAGTACAGTGAAGTGATCAATTGGCTGAGAACGTGTGTTTCAGGCAACAGATGAATATATTAAGTTTAAGAAAAACAATCAATTTCGCTTTTTATAGAATATCGGGTGATTGTCATCAACCAGAGAGAATTATGACAATTGTAAGAAAGCGAACCGGTGCTGGATTGGCATTTTGTCATATTTTTACAGCGCTTTCATATTTTTTTAGACATCTTTCGAAATTTTAATAAGGTAGTGAAATGTTATTAAAATCATTATCTTAAATTAATATTTTGATATAAAGCAGGCTTCTAGAAACTATAAAAACAAGCTGCAAAATAAAACATCATTAAAGTGTCATAAAGGTGTAACTTTATTGTCATATTTTAAACTCACAATGCACATAACGAAATAAGTACAAAACTTAATAAAAAGTGGCGTACTCCGAATTTGCATAAATTGAGAGAGAACAGAATGCGCTTTACCAATATCGCACTTGCATTAGCACTATCTGGGGCAGCTGTAGCAACAACTGCGAACGCAGCTCGTGACACCATCCAAATCGCTGGTTCTTCTACAGTATTGCCATACGCAAGTATTGTAGCAGAAGAGTTCGGTAACACATTCCCACAATTCAAAGCGCCTGTTGTTGGTTCTGGCGGTTCTTCAGGTGGTTTGAAACAATTCTGTAACGGTGTGGGCGATAACACAATTGATATCGCAAACTCATCTCGTCAAATTAAAGATTCAGAAATCGCTGCATGTAAAAAAGCAGGCGTGAACCAGATCTTAGAAGTTAAAATTGGTTATGACGGTATCGTATTCGCGTCAAACTCAAACAAAGCTGCTTATAAATTAAAACCTTACCATGTATTTGCTGCTTTGGCTGCTGAGCTTCCATCGAAAGGTAAAATGGTTGCTAACCCATATACACGTTGGAACCAGATTGACAAATCACTTCCAAACGAACCAATTACTCTGGTAATTCCAGCATCTAACCACGGTACACGTGAAGTGTTCCAGGAGAAAATGGTTGATGCAGGTTGTGAAGCTTATGCAGCAATCAAAGCATTAGACAAAGATGCGAAGAAAAAAGCATGTACAACTTTCCGTAAAGATGGCCGTGTGATTGAAATCGCTGGTGACTACACTGAAACACTGGCACGTTTAAGAACTTCTCCAAGTGCAGTGGGTGTATTCGGTCTAGGTTTCTATGACCAAAACCGTGACAAGCTACGTGTTGCAACTGTAAACAATGTTGCGCCATCTGAGCAAACAATCCTGAACGGTTCTTACCCTGTTTCACGTCCATTGTTCTTCTACGTGAAAGGTGAGCACCTTAAATCAATCAAAGGCCTACAACAGTACACAGAATTCTTCTTAAGCAAGAAAGTATCTGGTAAAGGTTCTAAGTTAGACAAAGCAGGTCTGATCTCTTTATCTGACAAAGAACGTGCGCAAATCCTGGCGAACTTCAAAGCAGGTAAAGCTGTTAAATAATTGTGGTTAAAACAGCTGATGGCAGGGTTTCCTGCCATCAGCTTTTTGCGAAGAGAAATGTTTTTTCAAATAATGAAAATTGAAAAAACGGTGGAGAATACATGAATCTGCTACTCATAGGTGTGTTACTGGCAATTATTGCCATAGCCTATCAAATCGGGTTAAGCAAAAGCCGTAACCTAGCAGGTAAGGGAAATAATTCTGCAATGTTGCACTCACGCCCTGGTTATTATGGTGCGTTGGTGGCGTTGTGGTGTGCGATCCCTGCTTTTTTAATTTTGATTGTTTGGAATCTGGTTGAACCAACCATTTTGGAACAGGTAGTACTGAGTCATGTACCGGCAGATGTTGCTGCCAACCTGAATGCAGCCAGCACCAGCGTTCTGGTAGACCGTGTGCAAGCACTGGCTTCTGGCTTTGGTGTCACTGATACACCAGCCGCCTATGAACTGGCAGCTGCTGAACAATTAGCAAAATTTGAAACCATTGGTTCTTATATCAAACTGGCCGTTGTGATTTGTGCAGCGTTAATTGGTTTGCTATGGGCGAAAAAACGTGTCTCTCAACAGTACCGTGCCCGTAACCAGGTTGAAAAGATCATTAACATTTCTTTAGCCCTCTGTTCTGGTGTGGCCATTCTGACCACCGTTGGTATCGTGATGTCGATGTTCGGGGAAGCCATACGCTTCTTTAGCTTCGTCAGCCCAATGGACTTCTTCTTTGGTACCCAGTGGAACCCAGGTTTTAGTACCACCGGTAGTGCCGATGGTGAATATGGTCTGTTACCGCTGTTATGGGGAACCTTGCTGGTCAGTGCGATTGCATTGCTGGTTGCAGTACCTATTGGTCTGATGATTGCCATTTACCTGGCAGAGTATGCATCTTCGAAATTCCGTTCATGGGCAAAACCGACCATTGAAGTGTTGGCCGGTATTCCGACCATTGTATATGGTGTATTTGCCTTAATGATTATTGGTCCATTCCTGAAAAGTGCCGGTGCACTGCTGGGTATTGATATCAATGCTACCAGTGCTTTAACTGCCGGTCTGGTAATGGGCATCATGATCATTCCATTTGTATCGTCTTTATCTGATGACATCATTACCCAGGTACCACGTGCTCTACGTGATGGTTCTTTGGGCCTGGGTGCGACTAAGTCGGAAACCATTCGTAAAGTGGTGATGCCGGCTGCCTTGCCAGGGATTATCGGTGCCTTCTTGCTGGCTGCATCTCGTGCAATTGGTGAAACCATGATTGTGGTCCTGGCCGCAGGTAACAGTCCGTTACTACATGCCAACCCGCTAGAAGCGGTTGCAACCGTGACCATGACGATTGTTAACCAGTTAACCGGTGATACCGACTTCGCAAGTCCGCAGGCATTGGTGGCGTTCGCATTAGGTTTAACCCTGTTTGTTATTACCCTGTGTTTGAACATTGTGGCACTTTACATCGTGCGTAAATATCGTGAGCAATACGACTAATGAGTACTTCAAATACTACTTCAATGGATCAACAACCGCTTGATCCACGGGCGGCCGCTGAATTACGCGCACAACGTAAACAGAAAATTGAAAGCTCGTTAGCAAAACGCCATCGTAAAGAAAGCACTTTCCGCATGTTTGGTCTGGCCTCGGTACTGGCAGGTTTATTCTTTGTCGTGTTACTGTTCGGCAGTATTCTGGCCAAAGGTTTACCGGCATTCTGGCAAAGCAGTATGGCAGTGCCAGTCTACTTTGACCCAAGCATTATTAATGTGGGCGCCCAGCCAAAACAGCAGGCAGGCGAATCTCCGGCGCAGTTTAATGACCGTATGATTGCTTGGCAGACTGAAATGGGTATGGTCGATTGGGATGCGCTTATCGTTAATGGTATCGTCGCTAAAGATGCGGCGCTTGAAGCCAAGCGTGATGATTTAGGCTACATGTACACCAGTTCTGAAACCTATCGCTTACGTGATATGGTACTGGCAGATCCATCACTGATTGGTCAAACCAAAGAAGTGAAAATTCTGGCCGATGCCAATGTAGATGTATGGCTTGCGGGCAATATTGACCGTGACCTGCCGGCAGAACAGCAGCAGCTAAGCCCGGAAATCCGTCAGCTGGCAGATGATCTGAAAGCCCAAGGTATTATAGAAAATACTTTCAATACCAACATCTTTGTCAGCCCGGACTCGCGTAGTTCGCCTGCAACTTCTGGTTTGGCTGGTGCCTTCATGGGTTCATTGTTCATGATGCTGATCGTGATCTTTATCTCGATTCCAATTGGTGTGGCATCTGCAATTTATCTGGAAGAATTTGCACCAAAAAATGTCATTACTGATATTATTGAAGTGAACATTAACAACCTGGCCGCAGTTCCATCGATTGTATTTGGTCTGTTGGGTGCTGCCATCTTCATTGGCTGGATGCATTTACCGTTATCTGCGCCATTGGTGGGGGGTCTGGTTCTAAGTTTAATGACTTTACCGACTGTAATTATTACCACACGTGCTTCACTGAAAGCAGTGCCGCCATCTATTCGTCAGGCTGCATTGGGCTTGGGTGCATCACGTCTACAAACCGTATTCCATCATGTATTGCCACTGGCATTACCAGGGATTTTAACCGGTGCGATTATTGGTGTTGCACAAGCATTGGGTGAAACCGCACCACTTCTATTAATTGGTATGAGTGCCTTCGTTGCGAGCGTACCGGCATCTCCATTTGATCAATCTACCGCATTACCGGTACAAATTTTCCTATGGCAGGGCAATGAATTGCGTAACTTCTTTGAAGGACGTACCGCTGCCGCCATTATCGTACTTCTTGCACTCATGATCGGCCTGAACAGTCTGGCGATCTGGTTACGTAAGAAATTTGAAGTACGTTGGTAATTGAGGGCAAAATATGACTACTGTATTAAGCACAGACAAACCGAATTCCTTAGAACAGGATAAAGCAGTGAATCCAGAGCAAACACAATTTACGTCAACTGAAGGCGAAGAACACAAACAGCCTGCAACTTCGTTTGTGTCTCAGTTTGATACCCAGGCGGCGAGCAAAAAAGAAGCCAAATCGAACAATGTCAAACTCAGCACCTCCGATGTTCATGTGTACTATGGTGAATCTGAAGCAATTAAAGGCATTGACCTGAACATTTATGAAAATGAAGTCATTGCCTTCATTGGTCCATCAGGTTGTGGTAAATCGACTTTCCTTCGTACCTTAAACCGGATGAATGACACCATTGATTCATGCCGCGTTACCGGTAAAGTCATGCTGGATAATCAGGATATTTATGATCCGAACCTGGACGTGGTGTTGCTACGTGCTCAGGTGGGTATGGTGTTCCAGAAGCCAAACCCGTTCCCGAAATCAATTTTTGAAAACGTAGCTTACGGCCCGAAACTGCACGGTTTGGCGCGTGACAAATACGATCTTGAAGAAATTGTTGAAAACAGCCTGCGTAAAGCTGGTCTGTGGGATGAAGTTAAAGACCGTTTAAGCCAGCCAGGTACCGGTCTATCAGGTGGTCAGCAGCAACGTTTATGTATCGCGCGTACCATTGCGGTTTCACCAGAAGTCATTCTGATGGATGAACCATGTTCCGCACTGGACCCGATTGCAACTGCAAAAGTTGAAGAACTGATTTCTGAACTGTCTACCCAGTACACTATTGCGATTGTTACGCACTCGATGCAACAGGCAGCGCGTGTATCAGACCGTACCGCATACTTCCACCTGGGTGATCTGATTGAAGTGAACTCGACTGAAAAAGTCTTTACTCAACCAGACCATCAATTAACGGAAGCGTACATTACAGGTCGTTTTGGTTAATTGCCAACCGCTGTATATCAAAAAACCGCAAATCAATATTTGCGGTTTTTTTATGGCTCTGGTTGAGGGGTAGGGGGAGGGTCATAGCGGATCTGGTGGATTATCCATCTATCAACACGCTTAAAACAAAGCTCAAAATAGATTTCAGTTTGAAGGGCTGAATCCGGAGCAGATCATTCCATCTGCTATCCAGTTGGTGGTTTTAATGTTGAGCTTTCCCAGCTTTTAAAAATCCCGTCCTGTTCAACAGGGCTGTATTTTTTAGTTGTTGCAAAAATGACACTACGGTTAACACTGAAGTAGATTAAATTAAGCAAATAAATGCGCTAATATTGAATTCTCAATATCCGCCCTCATCTAAAGTTGAGCCAAAATAAAATTGAGAACAGATTTTTATATGTTATTTCATTCCCCAAAACTACCTGCCGAAATTCGTATCCGTCATTTAAATGCGCGTATTAACGAACAACGAAAAAAAATAGCGCAGACTACGGCCTCCAAACTGGAGCTGTTGCAATTTAGCCAGCAATTGTCCAAAGAGGCACGCCTGCGTAAAAAGAATAACCAGAAAATTTACGTACTCGATTTTAAAGGGGATATGGCCGCCTCTGCGGTAGAAAATCTGCGTGAAGAAATTACCTTAATTCTGGCCACCGCCAAAGCTGGACGTGACCGCGTGGTGGTACGTTTGGAAAGTCCGGGCGGGATGGTACATGGTTATGGTTTAGCCGCTGCACAACTGGTACGTCTGCGTGATGCCGGTTTTCATTTGACCATCTGTGTTGATAAGGTCGCAGCCAGCGGTGGCTATATGATGGCTTGTATCGCCAATGAAATTATCTCTGCACCGTTTGCTATTGTGGGTTCAATTGGCGTAGTGGCACAGGTGCCAAACTTTAACCGCCTGCTGAAACAGCACAATATAGATTTTGAACTGTATACGGCTGGTCAATACAAACGCACCGTGACCATGTTTGGTGAAAATACCGAAGAAGGCAAGGCCAAGTTTGAAGAAGAGTTGCAACAAACTCACAGCCTGTTCAAGCACTTTGTTGAAAAGTACCGTCCGCAGCTCAATGTTGAAAAAGTCGCTACAGGTGAACACTGGTATGGTCAGGATGCTTCCGATCTGAACCTGGTCGATAAACTGCAAACCTCAGATGAATACCTGTTAGGGTTATTGCCACAGCATGATGTTTATGTCATTGAAACCCGTCGCAAGCCAACCTTGGGTGAAAAACTCGGCCTACAAGCCGCACAGGTGGCAGATTCTCTGGTACCTGCGGTCATGAATAAAGTCATGGATACTTTAAGCAAAGCCAGTGCCAACCTGGTGCAAATGCGCGATCCTAAGCTCTAATCCAATTTTGTCCTGAAACATGAAAAGCACTCAATCGAGTGCTTTTTTTCTGTCTTTGTATAAGTTCCAGCTTCCTGCCAGAATCGCGCCGAGCGTAGCCAGGAGCATATCTTTATGTGCATCCCAGACATCACCTTGCTGACCGTTATAATTTTCAGCCGCTTCCGGGGAGAGGGTTACCGCGAGTAACCATTCCAGCCATTCGTAAATCAAACTGCTGCTCATGACCCATTGCACGACCAGCAGAAAAATCACCAAGTCTTTGGCTTTTGGAAAGCAGAGCCGATGTAAGCGGAAAAACAGCGGGTAGAGCAGCACCCCATAGGCAAAATGCACAAAGCGATCATACATATTGCGTTCCCAGCCCAGCCACTGATTTAAATCAAAGCCGAAGTATTGCAGCAGCCAGTCGTTATAGGGCACATAAGAATAGAGATAATGCGCGCCTAAAATATGAATCAACAGAAAGATGAGATAGAAAACAAAACTGGAAAAGTTTAGACCGACTTTTTTGAAGAGCAATAGCAGCACAATTAGCATGAGGATCGTTCCAACCTGATGTAGCACATAGGCTGAAAATTCCATCGGGTTGATACTGGCAAGCAGCATGGTCAGGCCTAACAGGACCAGCATCAGCCAATGTTTGGCTTGTAATTGGTAGTCGATCATTCTGGTTATAGGATTGGGATTTGTAATTATCATAATAAAAAAGCGAAACCGGAGCTTCGCTTTTTGATGCTGAGTTTTTCAAAATTACACCCTCTTTATGTTGCTTCCAGAGGAAGAAAGAAGATGTTGTGAAAAACTCAAATCATTTCATTAGATTTTAGCAATCAAATCTTTAATTTGTTTTGCCTGTTCAGCGGCATTACCGGTGTAAGACGCAGGGGTCATTTCAGCTAAACGTGCACGATCCGCAGCCGGAACAGCTTCGAGTTCGTTACCGTTGACGAAGCTCACCATCATGTCGCGAGTCATCGCTTGACCACGAGTCAGCGCTTTTAATTTTTCGTATGGTTTTTCAACGTTGTAACGACGCATAACCGTTTGAATCGGTTCAGCCAATACTTCTTGTGCATTGTCCAGGTCTTCCAGAATACGGTCAGCATTCAGTTCTAGTTTACCAATACCTTTTAAGCAGGCTTCAAATGCGATCAAGCTCTGTGCAAAACCAACACCCATGTTACGAAGTACAGTTGAGTCGGTTAAGTCACGCTGCCAGCGAGAAATTGGAAGTTTTTCGCCCAGGTGCGCAAGAACAGCATTGGCAATACCCAGGTTACCTTCAGAGTTTTCGAAGTCAATCGGGTTGACTTTGTGCGGCATGGTTGAAGAACCGACTTCGCCTTCTTTCAGTTTTTGTTTGAAGAAGCCCAGCGAGATATAACCCCAAACGTCACGGTTAAAGTCGATTAAGATGGTGTTGAAACGACGCAGCGCATCAAACAGTTCCGCCATATAGTCATGCGGTTCAATTTGCGTGGTGTACGGGTTGAAAGTTAAACCTAAAGATTCAACAAATGCTTGTGAATGTGCAGGCCAGTTGATGTCTGGATAGGCAGACAGGTGAGCGTTGTAGTTACCCACTGCACCGTTGATTTTACCCAGCAGTTCAACATTGTTGAATTGCTTGATTTGACGCGCTAAACGGTACGCCACGTTGGCCATTTCTTTACCCAAAGTGGTTGGGCTAGCTGTTTGACCGTGTGTACGAGACAGCATGGGTTGATCAGCATGTTTTTCAGCCAGCGCCACAATTGAGTCAATGATTTGCTGCATAGATGCAACCAGTACATCACGGCCGTTTTTCAGCATTAACGCGTGTGACAGGTTGTTGATGTCTTCAGAAGTACAAGCAAAGTGAATGAATTCACCGGCATTTTTCAGCTCGTCGATGTTGGCGATTTTTTCTTTCAGGAAATATTCAACCGCTTTAACGTCGTGGTTAGTGGTACGTTCAATCTCTTTAATGCGGTTCGCATCTTCTTCAGAGAAATTTGCCACAATCGCATCTAAGGCCGCATTGGTTTCTGCAGAAAAAGCTGGGACTTCAGTAATTTCCGGACGGTTCGCAAGCGCTTGTAACCAACGCACTTCAACAGTCACACGAGCATGGATTAAACCAAACTCAGAAAGGAAAGGACGAAGAGCATCACATTTGCTCGCATAACGTCCATCTAATGGAGAAAGTGCAGTTAAAGCGTTCATAACGATTCCTTAAACTTTGGAACTAAACCTAAAACAAATGTCCGTACAGATCAGACCACCTGATACTGTAAACGGGCAAGATCCTGAATATCTTGAAGCAGTTTGCGTTTGCTAAAAATCATCGCCCATGAGCTGCCACCGAGTTGACGCCACAAATGTGCCATTTGCAGGCCGGTAAATAGCGAGGCACGAATACGGTTGGTATGGGCAGAATCTTTAAAGGCCTCGGCATTGCCACGCACCATAATCCGCGGATTAATCTGTCCGGCAGTATCCACATAGGTTTGGGCAAGATTGGCGAGAATACTTGGATGTAAATAATTATTATCAAAAAAAGACAGCTGTTTTAAGATTTTTTGCTGGGATTGCTCAATAATTTCAACAAATTGCGGATTACTATAGACTTTCTTTTCCAGTTGCAGCAACGCCATGGCATAGGACATCGGCAACTTGGCATTGGACATTTTCGGTAATCTGGATTTGGGTGAAGTGGTAAACGGATGGGTAATGCTATTTTCGAGGGTTTTTAAACCAAGGGAGATATCGGCCAGCTGACTAAAAAAGTCCAAGGTCTGGCCACTCTGATTATTACTTGGACGGATATTTAGGCTGGCCTGAATCAGGCGCTCCAGATAAAAGTTACCGCTATCGCCAATGCTTTGTCGGCCAGTCAGTGCAGTCATGTGGGTCAGCTGCGTGGCTTGAAACACAGCAGCGAGGGCCAAAGCACGATTCTGGCGAACATTCAGAGTTCGAGGCTGTTGAAACGGTAACTCTGTCATGCCGAAACAATCCTTTAAACAAAATCCGGGTGAGGGGCATTGGTATGATGGATCACGCCACCCCCTAAGCACACTTCACCTGCGTAGAACACCACGCTTTGACCTGGTGTTACTGCACGTTGTGGCTGATCAAATTCAACACGTACACCATTTGGTGTTTCTGGATCTTTAAATAATACGCAGTCTTGGTCAGGTTGGCGATAGCGGGTTTTTGCCGTGCAGCGGAAACCGGTGTCAGGAATATCCTGTTCACCTGCGACCCAATCAATGGATTCGCTCCACAGAATCGTGCTTTGCATCAGTGGATGATCATGACCTTGACCAACCACCAGACGATTGCCGGCTACATCTTTATGCAGTACAAACCAGGCACCTTCAGCTGCACCTTTCATGCCGCCAATACCAATACCACCGCGTTGACCGAGCGTATAGTACATTAAGCCGTGATGTTCACCAACCTCTTTGCCATCTTCCAGCACGATTTTTCCGGGTTGTGCGGGTAAATATTGTTTTAAGAAGTCATTAAAGCGGCGTTCACCAATAAAACAGATACCGGTGGAGTCTTTTTTCTTTGCAGTCGCCAAGCCCAATTCTTCTGCAATTTTACGTACTTGTGGCTTTTCAATTTCACCGACAGGGAACAGGGTCTTGTTAATTTCACGACCATGCACCGCGTGCAGGAAGTAAGTCTGATCTTTGTTGTTGTCGACACCACGCAATAAAGGTGCATATTGATCACCTTTAGAGTTGGTCATGGTTTCACCACGACGGCAGTAGTGACCCGTTGCAATAAAATCAGCACCCAGGTTAATGGCATGATCTAAAAACGCACGGAACTTGATTTCTTTATTGCACAAAATATCCGGGTTAGGGGTACGACCGGCTGCGTATTCTGCCAGGAAATGCTCGAAAACCCGATCCCAGTATTCCATGGCAAAGTTGGCGGTGTGCAGTTTGATGCCAATTTTATCGCATACGGCCTGGGCATCGGCCAGATCTTCCATGGCTGTACAGTATTCCGTGCCATCATCTTCTTCCCAGTTTTTCATGAACAATCCTTCAACCTGATAACCTTGTTGAAGGAGGAGTGCTGCAGAAACAGAAGAATCTACACCACCTGACATACCGACGATGACACGTTGTTGCATAGGATTAGGCATCCACACTATGAATTAAGGGAGAATTTTGGTGCTCGTAAATGAGCGATAAAGGATATTTTTGTCCGGTCTGAGCATCCTGTACGGCTTTAATCACCAAAGGACTGCGGGCGCGGGCCGATTCAAGCAGTTCATCCGGGCTCATCCAGACGGCACGGACAATACCAGTGTCTAGCTGTGCATCTGCATGATGGTGAATGGCTTCGGCCAGAAAGCAGAAACGGTAATAGGTACGATCTGGAAACATGGGCGGGGTATAGGTATAAATGCCCAGTAAAGCCTGAATACGTACATCGTATCCGGTTTCTTCCAGGGTTTCGCGAACCGCTGCTTCAATAATGGTTTCACCGGCTTCTACATGACCTGCAGGCTGGTTAAAGACGGTATGTGTAACGCCTTCAGTCTGTTCTTCTACGAACAGAAATTTACCGTCTTTTTCAACAACGGTGGCAACAGTCACATGCGCAGTCCAAGCGGTCATAAAAAAGCACCATGGGGTAAAACGCATATTCTACAAAATTTAGGGGGATGTGGCTATGAGGGAAGGGGATTTCTTTGGAGAAGATGTTTTTTGTGTTTGAGTAAAAAATTGTGTGAAACAAGGACTTAATAATGAGCGTGGAACATGAGAAATCCATAAAGAAGTTCAAATCAGGTGATTTTGACTTCTTAGTATGAGCTAATATGCTGATTTAAAAAGAGAAGTAAAAATATGTTATTCCCAAGTAGAAATGTCCTACCTAATAACCAAATAGAAATGTCCTATACAGACATTTCCAAGTCAAGCACAGGATTCAGATTTCGTTGTTGAATTGCTGTTTTCTGTGCTCGTCTACGTGG